>JACZIY010000308.1 GCA_014860845.1 Anaerolineaceae bacterium | reverse complement strand
CGGTATCAACCGTGATGATGTGGAACGCGGAATGGTAATAGCCAAACCCGGCAGCATCACCCCCCACACCAAATTCATGGCCGAAGTATACGTATTACGGCGCGATGAAGGTGGACGACACAAACCATTCTTCCCGGGATATCGACCACAGTTCTACATCCGCACAATGGATGTAACTGGCTCGATCACCCTGCCCGAAGGCGTGGAAATGGTAATGCCCGGAGACAATGTCAACATGATGGTCGAACTGATCGTCCCGGTGGCGTTGGAACAGGGCTCAAAATTTGCAATTCGCGAAGGCGGCCTGACAGTAGGCGCTGGCGTGATCACTAAGATACTTCAGTAGGTGTTAAATGGCTAAACAACGTATACGTATTCGTCTAAAAGCATATGATCATCGAGTTCTTGATCAATCAGCAAAACGCATTGTCGATACAGCTGAACGATCTGGTGCAAAAGTTGTGGGACCCGTTCCACTGCCTACCAAAAAAGAACGATTCACCGTGCGCCGTTCAACTTTCATCGATAAAGATTCACATGAACATTTCGAAATTCGGACACATAATCGTCTGATCGATGTTTTGGAACCGGATTCAAAAACAATTGATATGTTAATGCGATTGAATTTACCCGCTGGCGTTGATATTGAAATTAAGATTTAATCGTTTATAAAAGCACTTTAAATTAGCAATACAATCGAGAAGGATGGCGAATGCTATCCTTCTCAAAATGTAAGAATTATGATATATTTGAAAGGTTGCGGGTTTCTCGAAACCTGCTTCATTTAGGCTGAGTAAGAGTGGTCTTGTGAGCGGACTGGAAAAGATGCGGAGTCTTGCAGCGGACAACTGACTGCCCAGCATACGGGGATGATGCAGCTTAGCCCAAGCTGACAGTCCTGGCAATTTATAAAACAAGGAGAAAACTGATATGTTGAAAGGGCTAATTGGCAAGAAAATCGGTATGACCCAGATTTTCGATGAAAACGGTGCCGCTGTTCCGGTTACTGTTATCGAAGCTGGGCCTTGCTATGTAACCCAAGTGCGTACAGAAGAACGTGATGGCTACACTGCTGTACAACTGGGTTATGGTGAGGCAAAACCAAAACGCTTGACCAACGGACAAAAAGGGCATTTAAAACGCAATAACATGAATTTACCTCCTCTCAAGTTTTTGCGCGAATTTCGCGTTAAAACCCCTGCGGTAAATGAAGGCGATAAATTGTCTGTTGATGTCTTTACAGTTGGTGAGTTTGTTGATGTAGTCGGTACCTCTAAAGGTAAAGGTTTTGCAGGGGCTGTGAAACGTTACCATTTCCGTGGTGGTCCCAAGACTCATGGTCAATCGGATCGACACCGCGCACCAGGTTCTCGAGGTGCGGGTACGACTCCAGGTCGTGTCTATAAAGGCTCGCGAGGCCCAGGTCATATGGGCGATGAGCGGGTTACCTCGCAAAACTTGAAGGTTGTTCTGTTAGATGCAGAACGCAACCTGATAGGTGTGCGCGGATCAGTGCCTGGACCACGAGGTGGTGTGGTGCTGGTTAAAGAGGCACGAAAGAACTAAGGAGCTGAGAGACTATGAAAGTAGATGTCTTAAACATTGAGGGCAAAAAAGTAAAAACTGTGGAGTTATCACCCGCAATTTTTGAAGCCCCCATCAACGTAGATTTAATGCACCAGGCATTCCTTCGCCAAATGGCGAACGCAAGGCTTGGTACAAGTGACACCAAAACTCGAAATGAAGTTGCTGGTGGTGGTCGTAAACCATGGCGTCAAAAAGGCACAGGCCGTGCTCGTCAAGGTTCTATTCGTGCTGCGCAGTGGAAAGGCGGTGGCCGCATCCATACACCCCATCCACGTTCGTACGCTCAGGCAATGCCGCGTAAAATGCGTCGTGCCGCACTGCGTTCCGCACTGTCCGTAAAAGCATCAGAGAATGCAATTGTGATTATTGATGATTTGAAATTACCGGAAGCCAAAACCCGTGTGATGGCTGGTGTTCTGTTCAACCTCGTTGGTCAGGAAACCGCATTGGTTCTCATTCCGGAAAAAGCAGCTTTTGAGGAAGTTATTCGCACAAGCAATAACCTGCCTGGAACAAAAGTAATTTTGGCTAATTACATCAATATCCGCGATTTGTTGAAATATAAAAAAATTGTATTTCCATTAGCTTCTCTGAGTTTGGTAGAAAGTTTTCTAGGGTAGGTAGGAGTAAATTATGACATCCATTTATGAAGTTCTCCGCCGTCCTTTGGTGACTGAGAAAACCAATTACCAGGTGAACAAATTACATCAATACGTCTTCGAAGTAGCTGGTGAATCAACCCGTTCCTTAGTGAAAGATGCAGTTGAGCAGATCTTCGATGTGAAAGTGCTGAATGTGAACATTATTAATGTTCCAGCAAAACGAACCCGAAGAGCTCGTAGCAGAAGGTTAGCAGTCCGCAACCCTGGTTACAAGAAAGCAATTGTCACGCTTGCACCAGAAGACAGTATTGCGATATTTGAAGGGGTTGAATAATGGCTATCAAGATTTATAAACCAGTTACCCCTGGTCAACGAGATATGACCGGGTACAGCTTCGAAGAAATCACTAAATCAAAACCTGAACGCTCATTAATCGTAATTCGTAAAGCACATTCAGGGCGAAACTCATACGGTCGTATCACCGTTCGACATCGTGGTGGTGGGCATAAACGTTATATCCGTTTGATTGATTTCAAACGCGACAAACGTAATATTCCTGCCAATGTCAGCGCTATCGAATATGATCCAAACCGCACTGCTCGTATCGCTCTTCTGACTTACGTCGATGGTGAGAAACGCTACATCTTAGCACCGGTTGGATTGAAAGTTGGAGATACTGTAGTTTCAGGATCAGAAGCAGATATTCGCCCTGGTAATAGTTTACCCATTTCCCGTATTCCTCTAGGAACAATGATTCATAATGTTGAACTCCAAGTAGGACGCGGTGGTCAGATGGTTAGATCTGCAGGTACTGCAGCTCAGTTATTGGCAAAAGAAGGCGATTTTGCTCAGGTTCGTTTACCCTCAGGTGAGGTTCGATTGGTTCGACAGATTTGCTATGCAACTGTCGGTCAGGTTGGTAACCTGGACCACAAGAACATCAAACTGGGTAAAGCTGGTCGAAAACGCCATCTTGGTATCCGCCCATCTGTTCGTGGAACTGCTATGTCACCAAGAGACCATCCACATGGTGGTGGTGAAGGTCGTTCACCTGTTGGTATGCCAGGACCTAAAACTCCGTGGGGTAAACCAACATTGGGATACAAGACCCGCCGGAATAAAACCACGAACAAATACATCGTTCGTCGTCGTTCAAGCGGTAAACGCGGATAGATAGATGCTAAAGGTTTGAGAGGATAATTATGTCTCGATCGTTGAAAAAAGGGCCATTTGTTGAGCCAAAATTATTAAAGAAAATTGAGCAAATGAATGCCCGTGGAGAAAAAAAGGTGGTCCGTACCTGGAGTCGCGCTAGTGTGATTTTCCCGCAAATGCTGGGACACACAATTGCAGTCCATGATGGTCGCCGACATGTTCCGATTTACATAACCGAGAACATGGTGGGTCATCGCTTAGGTGAATTTGCACCAACCCGAACTTTCCGCGGCCATGTTGCTGAAAAATCTTCAAAAGGGAGATAAGATATGGCAACTGACATTCGTGCAAAATTAAGCTATTTACCGATTTCTGCGCAGAAAGTTCGCCTGGTGGTGGACACTGTACGTGGTAAACCTGTAGTGGAAGCAATTAACACATTGAAATTCCTGCAAAAAAACGCAGCAAAACCAGTAGAAAAATTGTTGACCTCAGCAGTTTCCAATGCGGAAGAAAATTTCGGTATTAGCCGGGATGACTTATTTGTTTATATGATCACCGCAGATGAAGCACCAACAAGACGTTGGCGTCGATTTGGTGCTCGTGGCAGGTTTAAACCGATTTTACGTCGTACATCACATGTCAATGTGGTCTTACGCGAACGGCAATAAGAACCAGGCGATCATTTGTTAACAAAGGAAATGTAGGAGAAAATATGGGTCGAAAAGTTCATCCGATAGGTTACCGATTGGGCATCATTCAGCCCTGGGACGCTCGTTGGTTTGCAAAAAACAATGACTATAGCGAGCACTTGAATCAAGATCTTGCAGTTCGTAAGATGTTGAAGGAATACTCGGTGAAGGCTGGCGTATCACGAATTGAGATCGAACGCTTCCCAAGTAAAATTCGTGTGATCGTTCACACAGCCAAACCAGGGATTTTGATTGGTCGTAAAGGTGAAAATGTCAAAAAAGTCCGAGGCGATTTAGAAACTTTAACCGGGCAAAAAGTAGATTTGGATATCAAAGAGATTAAGAATCCCGATCTAGATGCTTTCCTGGTTGCAATAAATATTGCCGGACAAATTGAACGTCGTGTTGCTTATCGTCGTGCTATGAAACGCGCGATCAGCCAGGCAATTCGACAGGGCGGTAAAGGCTGCAAAATTCAGGTATCTGGCCGTTTGGCTGGTGCTGAAATGGCACGCACAGTCTGGTTGCGAGAAGGTCGCGTTCCATTGCAGACCTTACGCGCCGACATTGATTTCGCCCGTTATGAAGCCTTGACTACTTACGGTCAAATCGGTATCAAAGTATGGATTTACAAAGGAGACGTATTGCCCGAGGCGGAAGAGAAATTCGAACGCACCGAAGGCGTATACGTCAGTGAGTAGTAAGGAGAAATAATTGCTATGTTGATGCCAAAACGTGTTAAGTGGCGTAAGCAAATGCGTGGTCGTATGCGCGGAAAAGCATTACGAGGAGCAGAGCTGCTGAATGGAGAATTCGGCTTACAGGCTCTTGAACCTGGTTATGTTTCAGCTCGACAAATTGAGGCTGCCCGTAGAGCGATTGTGCGTTATATGAAGCGACGTGGTAAGGTATGGATCCGAATCTTCCCCGATAAGCCATATACCAAGAAAGCAGCCGAAACCCGTATGGGTAAAGGTAAAGGTAATGTGGAATACTGGGTGGCGGTTGTCCGACCAGGTCGCATAATGTTCGAGTTGGCTGGAGTGCCGGAAGAAGCAGCATTGCACGCTTTGAAACAAGCTAGTTACAAGTTTGCAATTAAGACAAAAGTTGTTGGCCGCACTGAAGAGATAGTAGGAGAGCAAGAAGAATGAAAACAGCTGATATTCGAAACATGTCCGATGAGGAAATTCGAAGCCGTATCGATGATACACACCAGGAATTAATGAACTTAAGGTTTCAGGTTGTTACTGGTCAGCTAACAGATACGAGTCGATTAAAAAGAGTTCGCCGCCAGGTCGCGCAATTGGAGACAATTCTCCATGAACGAGAGATGGATCGAGCTAAGGAAGGTGAAGCATGAATAGTCGACGTCGATTAACAGGTGTTGTCACCAGCGATAAAATGATGAAGACCGTGATTGTTGAAGTTACAAGCACATTTCGTCATCCTCTTTACCAAAAAGTGGTTCATAGCAAAAAACGCTATAAAGCACATGATGAATTAGGATGCAGTGTTGGTGATAAGGTCGAAATTGTTGAAAGCCGTCCGCTTTCCAAAGAAAAACGCTGGGTTGTGCAATCGATTATCCGTCGCACCGGAGAACCAGCTGATGCTGGCAAGATTGTTGAAGGAGAATAGGTATGATCCAGCAAGAGTCGAGACTAAAAGTTGCTGATAATACCGGAGCAAAGGAACTTCTGGTGATCCACGTTATGGGTGGTTCAGTGGTTCATTATGGCAGAGTTGGAAGTATTGTTGTAGCGACCGTAAAATCAGCTGCACCGCAAGGTTCTGTTAAGAAGAGTGATATTGTCAAAGCAGTGATCGTGCGTTGTGCAAAAGAATGGCGTCGTGAAGATGGTTCTACCATCCGGTTTGATGATAATGCCGCCGTAATTCTTGATGGCGAAACGCAGAATCCAAAAGGGACCCGTATCTTTGGGCCTGTTGCACGTGAATTACGTGAAAAAGGCTTTATGAAGATCGTCTCACTGGCTCCGGAAGTACTTTAGGAAAATGGTAGGAGTATAGCCAATGAGTACAAAAATTCGTAAAGGCGACACAGTAATTATCGTTACAGGTCGCGAAGAAGATAAAGGCAAAAAGGGTGAGGTCATAAAAGTTTTGACTGAAGATAATCGTGTTGTGGTGCAAGGTGTAAACCTGCGTAGCAAACACCAAAAGCAAGTTCAGTCACAAGGACGAACCATTAACCCTGGTATGGTGCGCTTCGAATCATCTATTGATATTTCTAATGTGATGTTGGTTTGCCCAAAATGTGGAAAACCCACCCGTGTTGGAAAATCAGACCAGGGTGAAAAGAAGTCAAGAATTTGCAAAAAATGCAATGCCTTAATTGATGAATAGGCCAGCTGGGAGTTAGAGAATGAATGCATTAAGAGAAAAGTATCAAAACGAAGTTGTGCCTGTATTAATGAAGGAATTAGGTTTAAAAAACCCGAACGAATTACCTCGAATCAGTAAAGTTGCTGTCAATATTGGATTGGGTGAAGCACTTGATAATCCCAAATCCCTGGATGCAGCCGTAAATGATTTGAAAACGATTACCGGGCAACAACCAGTTGTTACCAAAGCTTCTAAAAGTATTGCTGCTTTCAAGCTTCGTGAAGGTCGAGAAATCGGTGCAAAAGTGACCTTGCGCGGAGATCGCATGTGGGCGTTCTTAGACCGCTTATTAAACATTGCGCTTCCCCGTGTACGTGATTTTCGAGGAATCTCTGCAGATTCATTTGATGGTCGCGGGAATTATACGCTAGGTTTACGTGAACAATTAATATTTCCTGAAATTGAATTTGATAAAGTTGACAAAGTCCGTGGATTGGAAATTTCAATTGTAACAACAGCAGAATCCGATGATGTATCCCGATTATTATTAGGCTTGTTAGGCATGCCATTCAGAAAGGACTAATATGGCAAAGAAGTGTATGGAATATCGTGAAAAACGTCGAAAATTCTCCGTGCAGGTGCGTAATCGCTGTACGCGCTGTGGTCGCCCGCGTGGATATATTCGTCGATTTGGTCTGTGTCGTATTTGCTTCCGCGAATTATCGCTGGAAGGTCAAATTCCAGGCGTAAAGAAATCATCGTGGTAGTTCTCAAGTGGAGGTATTAGCATGAGTGTTAACGATCCAATTGCCGATATGCTGACACGTATTCGCAATGGTTTGATGATCCAACAGGCAGCAGTTGCGATGCCAAATTCAAAAGTGAAAGTTGAAATCGCAAGAATCCTGAAGGAAGAGGGCTACATTGAGGACTACGAAGTGGTTGAAGGTGAAAAGCCCTATTTGGCTACATTAAGAGTCAAATTGAAATATGTTGGTGAACGTCGTTTCAGACGACCGGTGATCTCAGGGATTGAGCGTGTTAGTCGCCCAGGACGCCGATACTATACAAAGAAACAAGACATTCCTTGGGTTCTCTCAGGGATGGGAATTTCCATTCTTTCCACACCGAAAGGTGTGATGACAGGGCAACGCGCACGCCAGCTTAATGTTGGTGGCGAAATTCTCTGTAAAGTCTGGTAACCCTGAATGTCAAGGAGGTAGGACGTGTCGCGTATAGGACGTTTACCGGTAACCGTTCCGGCTGGTGTGGAAGTCAAAATTAATGGCCTGCATGTTCATGTCAAAGGTCCCAAGGGTGAATTAGCGTATCAATTCAACCCGGAGGTCAAGATTGAACGTGAAGGTAATGATATTATTGTTTCCCGATTAGCTGAAGAAGCTCCATATCGATCTTTGCATGGAACGACCCGGGCATTAATTCAAAACATGGTAACAGGTGTTAGCGAAGGCTTCACCGTTGTCTTACAGGTTCAAGGTGTTGGTTACCGCGCCGAATTGAATGGTAAGAACCTGATGCTTTATGTTGGATATTCTCATCCGAAAGAAGTAGAGCCACCCACCGGTATTAGCTTTGAGGTTGATACACGAGCAGGCTTGATAAAAGTGATGGGATTCGACAAACAGCAGGTCGGTCAGGTTGCGGCAAATATTCGCAAGATTCGCCCAGTAGAACCTTACAAAGGTAAAGGTTTATTCTATCAGGGTGAGCGAATTCGCCGTAAAGCTGGTAAATCTGGAAAGAAATAGAATAGGTGAACGTAAATGGCAAAGCTGAGTCGTAAAGAACAACGTTTGCGAAGACATGCGCGTGTGCGTAAATATATCAGTGGTAATGCAGAACGCCCTCGTTTGGCAGTTTTTCGCAGCAGTGAAGAAATTTACGCCCAGGTGATTGATGATGTTGCTGGTCATACAATGGCCGCTGCTTCAAGTATTGATCATGCATTGCGTGATCAGGTTGACGGTAAAACCAAGACTGAAAAATCTCGCCTGGTTGGTAAGCTGGTGGCAGAACGTGCGAAAGAAAAAGGAATCACTAAAGTCGTTTTCGATCGCGGTGGTTTTCGCTACATCGGCCGAGTCAAGGCCCTCGCAGAGGCAGCCCGCGAGGCTGGCTTGGAGTTTTAGGAAAAGAAAGGGCCTGACATATGGAAAAGAAAGAATTTCTAAGTATGGAACAACAGTATGATGAACGCGTAATTGAAATCGCCCGTGTGGCCAAAGTTGTAAAAGGTGGACGTCGATTCCAATTCCGTGTCGCGGTTGTAGCTGGTGACAATAATGGTCGTGTTGGTCTCGGTGTTGGAAAAGCGAACGCTGTACCTGACGCAATGCGAAAAGCAACTGAACGTGCTCATAAAAACATGAGATCCGTTGCAGTTTACAGCACAACCATCCCACACATTGTTAATGGTAAAGTAGCTGGTGCAAGAGTTATGTTGAAACCTGCTTCTCGTGGAACTGGTGTTATTGCTGCTGGTGGTGTTCGCGCTGTTTTAGAAGCCGCTGGAATTCGAGACATTTTAACCAAGTCACTTGGAAGTGCAAATGTTCTCAATGTTGTAAAGGCTACATTCGACGCTCTGGATCAATTAAAATCACCAGAAGAGGAAGCAGCTCACCGGGGAAAATCCGTGAAAGAAATGTTACCTTTCTGGGATCGGAGGAAGAATGCCTAAGAAAAAAGCTGAAGCTAAGAAAAAAATGTTACGAATTACATTAGTAAAAAGTGCAATCGGTTATTCCGAACGGCATAAAGCAACGGTTCGTGCATTAGGCTTAAGAAAAATGAATCAATCGGTGGTTCAGGAAGATAACCCAAGTGTTCGTGGTATGTTATCAAAAGTGAATCATCTTGTATTAATTGAAGAGCAGGTGGAAGAATGAAACTGAATGATCTTATCCCCAATGAAGGATCGCGAAAATCTCGGAAGAGAGTCGGGCGTGGTATCTCTGCGGGCCAGGGTAAGACAGCCGGTAAAGGAACTAAAGGTCAAAACTCTCGTTCTGGTGTAGGTGGTAACCTGTACCGACAGGGTGGTAATTTGCCGTTCTACCGCCGTCTTCCGTTCATGCGTGGTGAAGGTTTCACCCCACCAAATCGTGTTGAATATAATGAAATTAATCTCAGTCAACTGGCAAAATTCGAAGCCAATTCTGAAGTGACACCTCAAAAATTAGCTGAATTGAATTTGTTACACAAAAATAGCAATCCAGTCGTGGTATTAGGTCGTGGTGAAATTTCGGTTCCTTTGACTGTGAAAGTTCAACGGATTACAAAAACCGCTCAAGAAAAAATTGAAGCGGCTGGTGGAAAAGTGGAATTGATTGCTTAAGAGCAATCACTAAAGGAGACCAACAAATGAAACGGTCCGCTTGGCGCTATTTATTCAAATCTGAGGATATTCGTAAGAAATTACTGATGACATTGCTGTTACTGGTAATTTACCGGTTGGCAGCCAACGTGCCGGTCCCTGGGATTAACCGTGAGGTAATCGCAGGCTTAGTAAGCCAGGGTGGAGCAGCAGGTAATCTATTAGGGTTGCTTGACTTGCTTTCTGGTGGAACAATTTCTAATTTTTCCATTCTGGCGATGGGTGTTTATCCTTACATTACAGCACAAATTATTCTCCAATTATTAGTTCCGATCATCCCAGCCCTGGAAGCGAAGATGAAAGAAAACCCACGTGAGGGTCAAAAGTGGATGGAACGCTGGACAGTTATTCTGACAGTGCCCATGGCTTTGCTCTCCGCTGTTGGTCAGATCAATATCTTTAATTCCATGGCGCAACAAATGGGTGGTCAATCGGTTCTTACATTTCAGTTTGGTTTTGCAGAAGGAAATATTATCCCTACATTAACCATTTTACTGAGTATGATGGCCGGAACGATGTTTGGTATTTGGCTGGGTCAATTAATTTCAGAGTATGGTATCCCAAAACAAGGTCTTTCATTGATCATCTTTGCGGGTATCGTGGCTCAAATTCCAAGAAATTTGGTGAGCCTGTTCGCTGATCAATCTAACGGCTGGTGGTTATTCCTGGTGACAATTGTTATTCTCGTTTTAACCATTTTCGCGATTGTGTTTGTGCAGCAAGGCCGCCGGCATGTACCAGTACTTTTCCCTGGAAGACGTATTGGAAGTCGCATGTCAATGCCAGTTCGCAGTAACTTACCATTAATGGTGAATATGGCTGGTATGATCCCATTGATTTTTGCACAATCAATTATTACTTTTCCAGCAATTTTGGCTTCGTATTTTATGAATAGCAAAGCCACCTGGGTAGCCAATTTCTCAACTGGGGTATACAACCTTTTCAATGGGCAGAGTATTGCTTACGCAATTATGTTCTTCCTGATGGTAGTTCTGTTTACTTTCTTCTATACCGATGTGCTTTTTGCGCAACAAAACTATGGTGACAACCTGAAACGTCAGGGTGCTCAAATTCCAGGCGTATTAAGGGGTGCTCCAACTCAGAAATATCTAACAAAAGTACAACGACGAATCACATTCCCCGGTGCTCTATTCCTCGGTCTGGTTGCAGTATTACCCTACATCGTCAGCCTTCTTTTACCGCAAAGTATTGGAGGGGCAAGTTTGTTCCTCATCAACTCTGCAGGTCTGCTGATTGTTGTTGGTGTCGTACGTGATACTTTCAATATTATCGAGACTGAATTGAAGTTACATGGATACGAAGAAAGTCTGATCAAGGGTTAGTTAGGGAATCAATCTAATGGCAAAGTTTATTGTTTTACTCGGACCTCCTGGAGCTGGAAAAGGAACGCAAGCACAGATCATTTCTAAGACATTGAATCTTGCCCATATTTCATCTGGTGATATTTTTCGAGAAAATTTGAAAAATCAAACAGAACTAGGAAAATTAGCACAGACGTATATGGATCGAGGTGCACTTGTCCCAGATGATGTGACAATTGCGATGATTCAAGACCGCTTAAGTCGTCCGGACTGCAATAATGGAGCTTTGTTGGATGGATTTCCCCGAACACCAACGCAAGCAAAAGCACTCGACGAGATGTTGAGTAAAACAAATCAAAAAATTGATTGTGTGCCTTACATTAACGTTCCAGCTGAAGTTTTGATCGAAAGATTAAGTGGAAGATGGTCATGCCCAACCTGTGGTTTTGTCTATCACGAAAAATTTAATCCACCTGTCAATCCGGGGATCTGTGATAAAGATCAAAGCGAACTTTATCAACGGGTAGACGACAAAGTTGAAACGGTTAAGAAAAGAATTGATGTTTACTGGGAGCAGACATCTCCATTGATTGAGTACTATCGACAGAATAACTTGCTTTTGGAAATTGATGGTACACAAGCAATTGAGAATGTCTCCTCCCAGTTACTTGATTCAATTCAAAGGAGAAATTCCTGATGATGTCTTGGGAACGCCAGATAACCATTAAATCCAAGAAAGAACTTGAATTGATGCGAACAGCAGGAAAAATCAATGCTGAAGCATTACAGGCTGTCGCGGATTTAACTCAACCTGGTGTTACAACTGCAGAATTAAATGCAGCCGCTGATGCCGTACTCAAAAAATATGGCGTTTATTCACCGTTTTTTAATTATCCAGGAGCATATCCATACCCAGCCAGCACAACGATCAGTGTGAATGAAGAGTTGGTGCATGGTATTCCTGGAAAAAGAGAATTGAAAGAGGGCGATATTGTTTCGGTTGACTGTGGTACAGTGTATGAAGGATTTGTAGCAGATTCAGCTATCACGGTACCGGTAGGGGAAGTTTCCGAACTCACACGCAAACTCTTAACGGTAACAGAAGAAGCATTGTATGTTGGAATCAAACTCATGGCACCTGGAAATCGGGTTGGAGATGTCTCTTCAGCAATTCAAAATTTTGTTGAAGGTAAAGGCTTCTTCGTAACCAGAGAGTACACAGGGCATGGTGTTGGCAGAGAAATGCATGAAGGTCCACAAGTTCCAAATTATGGGATACCTGGAAGAGGAATTCTACTTCGTCCTGGCATGACCATCGCATTGGAGCCCATGGTGCTGATTGGTACCCCTGCGACACGTGTTTTGAAGGATCAATGGACAGTAATCTCGGCTGATCGTTCTTTAACAGCTCATTATGAACATACCGTAGCAATAACTGAAGACGGTCCTGTCATTTTGACTTTGCATGAGGACGGAAGCAAGCCTGGACGAAAAATGTAAGTAGAGGTATAATTGCGGCTTTGGCTGTAAATTAGCGAGTTATTGAGGAGTTGTGATGAAAGTATCACCATCGATTAAAAAAAGATGCACCAAGTGCAAAATTGTAAAAAGACATGGCAGGTTGATCGTGATCTGCGAAAACCCAAAGCATAAACAGCGACAGGGCTAAGAGGACTTATGGCGAGAATTGAAGGTGTAGATTTACCGCGCAATAAGCGCATTGAAGTTGCCTTAACCTATATTTATGGTGTTGGACCTACACGTGCAAAAGAAATTTTGGCACTCACTAGGGTAAACCCGGATACACGTGTACGTGATCTCACGGAAGACGATGCGAATTTGCTGCGTGAATATATTGCAAAGAATTTTATCGTTGAAGGTGATTTACGACGTGCCGTGCAGATGAACATTAAACGGTTAGTTGAAATTGGCTGCTATCGTGGTTTACGCCACAGACGTAGTCTGCCCGTTCGTGGTCAACGAACTCGTACCAACGCTCGTACCCGGAAGGGTCCAAAACGTACAGTAGCGGGTCGTGGTCGACGAAGAGGCGCAACGAAGAAATAATCCTGATTGGATGATTGATTGGGAATGGTATAACACCCCTCTTACATACCGCGGCAACCCAATCAAAAAACAAACAGGTTATGATGTTGAGAACTGAATAAAGAGGTTAGTGAGGAAAAATGGCTCAAAACGTAAGAACAGCTAGACGCTCTGCTTCGGCTCGAAAAGTGAAGCGACAATTATCCACCGCCGAGGTGCATATTTTTGCTTCATTCAACAACACAATTGTGACTGTCTCCGATTTACAGGGAAACACAGTTTGTTGGGCGAGTTCTGGATCAGCGGGTTTTAAAGGTTCCCGTAAAAGCACACCATTTGCAGCACGGTTGGCTGCTGAACAAGCACTCAAAACTGCACAACAAATGGGTGTACAGGAAGTGGATCTAATTATCAAAGGTCCCGGTCCTGGACGTGAATCTGCAATCCGTGCCATACAAGGCATGGGAATTAAAGTCCGTTCAATCGCAGATATTACACCGGTACCACACAATGGTTGCCGGCCACCGAAGAAACGCCGCGTCTAAATCAGAATAAGAGAGGGTAGTTATGGCAAGATATACCGGTCCGGTATGTAAATTATGTCGGCGCGAAGGAGAAAAACTCTACCTTAAAGGTGCGCGCTGCTTCAGTCCAAAATGTGCATTAGAAAAACGCAACTATGCACCTGGTGTTCATGGTCGTGCTCAATCAGCTCGTTCCGATAGAGGATCCGACTATTCACGCCAGCTGCGTGCAAAACAGCGTGCTCGCCGCACATATGGTGTTTTGGAACGTCAATTCAGACGTTATTATTCAGACGCCTTGAGAAAACGTGGTTTGACAGGTTTGAATTTACTTCAAATGCTGGAACTTCGTCTCGATAATGTTGTTTATCGCCTAGGTTTGGCAGATAGCCGCGCTCAGGCTCGTCAACTGGTCAATCATGGCCACTTCACTGTCAATGACATTAAAGCAGACATTCCTTCCATGATCTTAAAGGTTGGGGATGCTGTGACTTTGCGTGAAGGTTCAGCAAAACTTGATTTCTTCAAAGATATGGCTGAAGTTGCAGAAAAAAGAGCGTCATCATTATGGCTCGATCGTGATTTAGGTAAAATGAGTGGCAAAGTCACTCGCTTCCCGGAACGCGCAGAGATTGATGGCACCCTTGATGAACAGTTGATTGTTGAGTATTACTCACGGTAATGAGAATTAATAAAATGAGTTCACTGAGTTATCTGGAAGGGGTGAAACGTGTGCGCCTTAAGTAGTATGGTAACGCCGAAAGTAGAACGAGAAGCCGAAGCGAGAAATTACGGTAAATTTATCATCAGTCCCCTTGAGAGGGGATACGGTGTCACCCTTGGCAATACATTACGCCGAGTACTGCTTTCCTCGCTGGATGGAGCAGCGGTCACTTCCGTACGAATTTCGGATGTCCTGCATGAGTTTAGCGACATTCCGGGAGTACGGGAAGACGTAATTCAGGTGATGCTTCAAATTAAGCAATTGCACTTAATTCTGCATGATACTGATTCAGCTCATTTACACCTGGAAGTACGTGGAGAAGGTGTTGTCACTGCAGCAGATATTCAAGTACCCGCTGAAGTGGAAGTAGTAAATCCAGAGTTGTATTTATTTACTGTTGATGATAATCAAACTCGGTTAGAAATTGACTTTACGGTTGAACGTGGTCGCGGCTATTCTCCTGCATCCGATCGTAGTGGTCGTTTACCAATTGGTGAATTACCCGTAGATGCAATCTACAGCCCGGTTCGACGTGTAAACTACATTGTCGGTTCAGCCCGAGTTGGTCAAAGCACAAATTTTGATCGATTGGAACTGGAAATTTGGACTGATGGAACTCTAGAACCCGAAAAAGCTCTTGGGGAAGCTTCAAAAGTTCTTATTGACCATTTACGCTTCATTTCTGGTATTTCGGAAGAAACATTTGTTGTAAGTAGTGAACAGGAGCCAACTGGTGGAAGTCGATTAACCAGTGAAGCTGCTGAGACACCGATCGAAAACCTCGATTTATCAGTTCGTGTTTTCAATTCTTTGAAACGCACGGGTGTAACCACTGTCGGTGATGTACTTGACTTACTGGAAAAAGGCGAAGAGGCAGTGATGTCCATTCGCAATTTCGGTGAGAAAAGCCTGGATGAGTTACGCCAAAAAATGATCGAAAAAGGTTTCTTACAACAAGATGAAGAAGAAGATGAGACGGAGTAAGCAACTATGCGTCATCGTGTAGCAGGTTACAAACTTGGTCGGACCACCGACCAACGCAAAGGACTACGCCGAACTATGATACGGCAGCTTTTTGAACATGAGCGAATTCAAACCACTCGTGCCAAAGCAGCTTCGATTCGTGGTGAAGCGGAACGTCTTATTACTGTTGCGCGCAATAGCGCCGAAGGTAGTGACATTGAAAAAGTGAATGCACGCCGTTTGGTAGCTGCGCGTCTCGGGAATGCTCCCGAAATTGTGAAAAAATTATTTGATGATATTGCACCTCGCTTCAGTAACAGAAAAGGTGGCTATACCCGAGTCCTTAAATTGGGACCCCGATTGGGGGATGCCGCTGAAATGGTGTTATTGGAGTTGGTGGAAGAATAATTCCTCCGGGATTTCCGGAAGAAATGGCACGTTACCAAGTCAAAATAGCTTATGATGGGTCCGAATTCTTTGGCTTTCAACGCCAGGGAAAAACCCGCACTGTGCAACTTGAGATAGAAAATGCCCTTAGAAAAATAGGATGGGTAGGTCAATCGATAATTGCAGCGGGTAGAACGGATACTGGAGTACATGCCTCAGGTCAGGTAATTGCGTTCGATTTTGAATGGAAACATTCAGAGGAAGTGTTACAGAAAGCACTTAATGCCAATCTACCAGAGGATGTCGCAGTACATGCGGTAAAGGTGGCAAATGAGGTTTTCCACCCCCGTTTTGAAGCAATTTCCCGTTGCTATCATTACCGCATCTACTGCCAACCCACCAGAGATCCATTGCGTGATCGCTACGCATGGAGAGTATGGCCTCCTGTATCATTTCAGGATCTGCAACTTGCAGCAAAGGAACTGATCGGTACGCATAATTTTGCGGCTTTTGGATTACCTCCCAAAAAAGATGGCAGCACAGTTCGTACGATTTTTGAAGCGAATTGGGTTGACAACCAGGAGGAATTCCTTTTCCGGGTAGAAGCAAATGCTTTTCTTTACCACATGGTTAGAAAAATTGTTTTTTTGCAAGTAAAGATTGCGCAAGGAGTTTGGACATTAGATCAATTATATGATGGAGTTCACCATCAGGTTGGTCAACTGCCAGGATTGGCAATTCCGAATGGGTTAGAATTGGTACAGGTTCAATATCAAAATAAAAATTTTGATGAATAAAAAAGGAAAAAACCTTTTTGTATAAGAGAAAGGATGACCGTGGAAAAGACGTATGTCATAAAAGGCACACCCGAATCAAACTGGCTATTGGTTGATGCCAGGAATCAGAAGCTCGGACGCCTGGCCACGCAAATAGCCAGTTATTTGTTGGGAAAACATAAACCGACATATACACCAGGTGTTGATATGGGCGATTTTGTTGTTGTGATCAATGCAAAAGATCTTGATATTGATCAAAAAAGGTTAGATACAAAAATGTATCACCACCATTCGAGTTACCCAGGTGGTTTGAAGAGCGTAACCATGCGCCGCCAAATGGAAATTTATCCGGATCGTGTTATTCGCGCAGCAGTATGGGGTATGATCCCTCATACCAAACAGGGGCGGAAATTAATCAAACGCCTGCGAATTTACTCCGGTGCTGAGCATCCTCATGAAGCTCAGAAACCTGAAGCTGTAGTGTAAAGGAGATTGATTTATGGCACAATTTTATGAAGGTATTGGCCGAAGAAAACAGAGTACAGCTCGTGTGCGACTCACTTCTGGTTCTGGCAAGTTTCTTATTAATGAGAAACCACTGGATGTCTATTTCGGCCGCTTAGGTGACATGGATTCAATTCTGTCACCCTTCAATGCGGTAGACCAGGATAATTCCGGTTTTGATGTAACAGTCAAGGTGAGTGGTGGTGGCGTTAATGGTCAGGCTGAGTCAGTACGTTTGGGTTTAGCTCGTGCATTTGTAAAAATGAACGAAGACTATTTGTCATCACTCCGAAAAGCTGGTTTGTTAACCCGAGATGCTCGTGTTAAGGAACGTAAGAAACCAGGTCTTAAAAGAGCGCGTAAAGCACCTACTTATACAAAACGTTAAATCTTTTCGTTTTACGAAAAATTCACAGAACTTGAGTTGTTTTACATTCAGGTTCTGTGTTGTTTAATAAAACTGGGTTAGAATTCTGCTCTACAAAGGATTACGAATTCAAAATTAGAAAATCAGGTGAACAGATTGGACACTTTTACTGGAATAACAATTATTGGTCTTGGACCGGGAAATATAGACCTACTTACTAAACAAACATGGGATGTATTAAATCAATTGGAAGTAATTTATTTACGGACAGCTCAACATCCTGCTGTAGGTGGATTCCCAAAGAATATTCAAATCATAAGTTTTGATGAGTACTATCAAAAATTTGATGATTTTGAAAAAGTCTATGAAAAAATTGTCAATACGATCCTTGAGAAAGCCTTAGAAGGAAAATCAATAACCTATGCTGTACCCGGACATCCTTTTGTGGCTGAAACAACCTCACCACGAATTTACCAACGGGCTAAAGAATTAGGAATTCCTGTCAGAGTTTTGGAAGCTATCAGTTTTTTGGAACCAACATTTACTGCCCTGGAAATTGATCCTTTTACCAGTATCACGCTAATAGATGCATTTGATGTGGGCAACGCAAATTTTCCACAATTTCCTCCCAGTCGTCCGGTTTTGATTTCACAAATTTATTCCAGAATGATTGCTTCTGAGGTGAAACAAACATTGATGGAAGTTTATCCGGATGAACACCCGGTAAAACTTATTCATGCAGCTGGGACAAAGCAACAAAAAGTTGAATTTATTCCATTATATGAAATGGATCGAAGTAAACAAATCGGTATATTAACTTCCTTGTATGTAGACCCACTGGAAAAAGACTCATCTTTTGAAGAATTTCAGGAGATCATTGCACATTTAAGAGCACCGGATGGTTGTCCCTGGGATCGTGAACAGGATCATAGGACGCTTCGTCCACATTTACTTTCTGAAACTTATGAATTATTATCTGCCCTGGATGAAGAAGACCCCGATCATTTAAAGGAAGAATTAGGGGATTTGCTGTTACAAATTGTGCTGCATGCTCAAATTGCTGCTGAATACGGGGAATTCTCCATCGCTGATGTAATCAAAGGAATCAGCGAAAAGTTGATTCGACGTCATCCGCATGTGTTTTCTCAAGTCCATGTGGATGGTGTTGATCATGTCCTGACCAATTGGGAAAAGATAAAAGAGTCAGAAAGAGCTGAAAATGGAAATAATAAAGAAAACGGTATTTTATCCGGTGTGCCTAGCGAATACCCCGCTTTAGCACAATCACAGGAAATCCAAAATCGAGCTGCTCGCGTCGGATTTGATTGGGATAAAGTTGAACCGGTCATCGAGAAGATTCATGAAGAGGTAAATGAAATTGCCAATGCCACGGATAAAGAATCGCAATTGAAAGAAGTAGGAGATTTATTATTTGCAATTGTCAATCTGATTCGTTGGTATGGAGGTGATGCCGAATCAATATTGCGAGAAACTAATCTTAAATTCAGACGAAGGTTCAATTTTATTGAGACACAGGTTAAGAATTTGAATAAATCCATGAAGGATTTTTCACTGGAAGAATTAGATGCTTTTTGGGA
Organism: Anaerolineaceae bacterium; assembly: GCA_014860845.1. The sequence goes on along the minus strand of JACZIY010000308.1, from coordinate 1,536 downwards.
TCTGGCAAAAAAATCAGGTTTATAAAGGTTTGAAGCGGGCAGTAAAATGCCTTAATAATTCCGGTGCATAAGTGAACTCATACCCTTTATAATTTTCTTTCTGGTCAAAAACCTGTTTTGCTGTTTGAACCACAAAATCCAGATGACTCTGGGTGTAAACCCGCCTGGGGATCGCTAATCGAACCAGTTCCAACCTGGGGTGGATCATTTTGCTGGTATCAGGGTCAGGATAAGCGAACATAACTGATCCAATCTCAACCCCCCGTATGGCTCCCTCCAGATATAAAGCCACAGCCAGGGTTTGCCCGGGCAATTGATGAGGGGGTATATGAGGCAAAAATGCGCCTGCATCCAGGTAAACAGCATGACCTCCAGCTGGTTGCATGACGGGAATGCCATTCGAAGATAATTTCTCAGTTAAATAAGCAGTTTGCCCGATACGGTATGCTAAATAATCTTCATTCAGTCCTTCCCTCAGTCCTACAGCAACTGCATCCAGATCCCTTCCTGCGAGACCCCCATAACTGATAAACCCTTCTTTGAGGATTAATTCATTGCATATTTTTTGATGGATTCCATTATCTCTTACGGCAAGAAAACCACCGATATTTACCAAAGCGTCTTTCTTGGCACTCATCCAGGCTCCATCAGCATAACTGAAAATTTCCTGTGCAATATTCAGGATCGAGTGGTTTTGGTATCCATTTTCTCTTTGTTTAATGAAATAAGAATTTTCAGCGAATCGGCAGGCATCAATAAAGAACAGGATTCCATATTCGTGATAAATCTCAGCTACCTGGCGAATATTTTCCAGGCTGACAGGTTGTCCACCACCAGCATTATTGGTTATTGTTATTGAACCAAACGGTATATTTTCTGATCCTATTGTTTGGATGAATTCTCGCAGCTTTTTCAAATCCATATTGCCTTTGAACGGGTCGAGATTTGCCGGGTCAAATGCGTTTTCATTGACAAGATTTACAGGAAAGGCTTTTCCGGCACGGATATTTCCTTCGGTTGTATCAAAATGCATATTTGAAGGAATAAACTGACCCGGTTTTACTAAAATACTGACTAATATATTTTCTGCAGCGCGGCCTTGGTGAGTAGGAACAAAATATTCGAATCCAAAGATCTCATGCATAACTTCTGATAATCGAAAATATGATTTTGCCCCGGCATATGATTCATCCCCGGTCATCATGGCTGCCCACTGATTCTGACTCATGGCTCCAGTACCAGAGTCAGTGAGAAGATCAATAAAAACATCATCTGCTTTTAAATTGAACAGGTTGTAGCCCGCTGATTTAATGGCAGCATCTCTATCTTGTTTTGAGATCAATCGTATTGGTTCAACCATTTTTATTCTAAAAGGTTCAGGTTTATAGTTCATCATTTATCTCCTGCTTCGATTTATTAATTTTAAGTGTACTTATATTTAAATATTTTCAAAATATTTAAAGAATTTGTTCATTGATTAGAAAATTTTTATAATCATTTGTCGAATATTAACAATATTTATATTTCTATTAAATA
>JACZIY010000307.1 GCA_014860845.1 Anaerolineaceae bacterium | reverse complement strand
ATCCACTTCCGATTGACCGGCGCCTACCGTCTCAATCAGGATCAGATCAAAGCCAGCAGCATCCAGCACCCTGACCAGGGCCGAGGTCGTACGGGCAATGCCCCCCAGATGACCACGTGAAGCCATCGAGCGGATAAATACACCGGGGTCATCCGCAATATCGCGCATGCGAATGCGGTCGCCCAGGATGGCTCCACCGGTGAAGGGGCTGGAAGGATCCACTGCTACAATCGCAACCTTGAGTGGTTCTCCTTCCGCAGGATTTCTCAATAAACGTGTCATCTGGTTCACTAGCGAGGATTTCCCCGCCCCCGGTGATCCGGTTACCCCCACCAGATGAGCCTTGCCACTGGACGGAAAGAGCGCATCCACCGCTTCTCTTCCAGCGAGGCTATCATTTTCTACTTCGGTCAATGCGCGTGCCAATGCCCGCCGATCTCCAGCCAGCACTGCCTGCACATTAACCGTGCCGCGCATCTACTCCTCCGCCTGACCTGGGACGAGCCTGCGTACGTCGTCTATCACCTGCGAGGTGGTTGTTCCTGGACCATAAACGGCGCGAACCCCCATTTCCTGCAATGCAGGCCAATCTTCTTCGGGGATAATACCACCCACAAATACAGCCACATCGCCTAACCCGGCTTCCTTCAAACTTTCCACCACCCGCGGAACCAGCGTCATATGCGCTCCTGATAGGATGGAGAGACCGACCACATCCACATCTTCCTGTAAGGCGGCGCTGGTGATCATCTGGGGTGTCTGGCGCAAGCCGGTATAAATCACCTCCATACCAGCATCCCGTAAGGCTCTGGCTATTAATTTAGCGCCGCGATCATGTCCATCCAAACCGGGTTTAGCGATTAATACTCGAATTTTTCGTTCCATGCAGTCGTCTCCTGCTGATTTTTAACTTCATTCACTCTTTTATTATACCCGTTCAAAAATCACAGGCAGCGGGATTTTGTTCCGCATTTCAACGACCATTTAGCATGATTCAATTAAGTATCCTGAGGAATTAACGCTTAGAAAACCACTTTCTTAATTCTTTTCCCCCACCAATTCCAGACTGACATCCCACAAACGCAGGGCAAGCTCATCGTCGAGCGCTGCTTTGGAAGGTTGTTCAATCTTAGAATGATGGAAATAAGCGCCACTCACTCCAGCCACCTCTGGGGAAGACGCCAGATATATACTGGTTTGCGCCCCCTGTTCCGGGGTTAGTGCCCCTTTCTGGGAC
>JACZIY010000306.1 GCA_014860845.1 Anaerolineaceae bacterium | reverse complement strand
ATATTATCTCAAACATTCGAACCTTTCATTTCTGAACCTAATGTTAAATCAAATAACGAATTCTTTAAAAAAGAATAAGGAAACTTTCTTCCAACAAGTGCTACCATCAGGAAGATGACCCATGATTCATATCTATATTCAATATACTGCCTCGATATAAATTTCCGTTTTCATCACCACAAACAATTTGCGTGCCTGAGAATTGCCTGTCAAGAAATACGAGGTTCCCATCGAGAGGTAGAACGCACTGAAATTCTTCATCCTGCAGGCTGTAAACTCGAAGAGTTTTGTCATCTCCTATAGAAGTAATTAAGTGCCCATTTGCTGAAAATGAACAAGCTCTTACCCAACCTTTGTGAGCAGAAATCTTTTTTAGCAGTTTTCCTGAAGCGGAATCCCATACTTTTATTATTTTCTCTCCAGCTGATAAGATGAAACAACTATCCAGTGAAAATGCACAAACTCTTACACCTTCAGGATAAACCTGTAACTCATGAAGTTTAGCACCTGAATTCGTACTCCACACATTTAGGAACAATTCATTTCCGGCAACCAGGAGGCTGCCATCGGGTGAAATCATACATGCGTTTGGTGACCCAAGGTTATGCTTTATTCTACGAATAAGTTGACCAGAGGTAATATCCCATACGGACAACGTCGAATCAGGTAATCTTGATTCGGCTGTTACGAGCGATCGCCCATCCAAAGAAAAAGCATACGCCAGGACATCGTTAAGTCGATCCAATTGTTTTAATTGATCCAATCTTTGGCCGGTGACACCATCCACTAATTTCAGACGGAACAATTCATAAAAGGCGATATATCGTCCATCTGGAGAGAATTGACAACTTGGCTTATGCGGGTCACCCCATAGATAACCGTCTGCTTTACCAATCATATGCCCTAAGTTTAAAGTTCGTTGGTTTGCTTCAGTATCAAATTTATAAACATTACGATCGTCAGCATAGACTACAAAGCGCCCGTCCTGTGAATAGCCGATTATGGCATCTTTACTAAAGTTGTTTTTTTCTATCCTAACGCTCTTCTCTTTGTAATTACTCATTGCCTGAGGAGCAGGAAGCTCCCACACCTTTAACGTCCAATCGTCACTGGCAGTGAGGATGAAACGCCCATCAGGAAAGCATGCACAAGCCCTAACTTTGCCAGTATGGCCTTTCATGGTCATCGTTCGGTTTGAATCGATCTCCCATACACGTAGCGTATCATTTTCGGCGGTTGAAATGATTAAGTTTCCATCCGGCGAGAAAGTACAACCCGTAGTACTCCCCTCAAGGATTTTTAGAATTTGACCCCTCTGTAGTTCACGTACCCATAATCTGGAACCTGAACCAGAATAAGCAAACCAACGGCCGTCACTCGAAAAAGCACATGCTGTGACAGTCCCAGTTTGATCTTGAATAGTCCGCAACAGCTGACCGGTCTCAATATTCCAAGTTCGGATTGTACCGTCTTCGCTTCCAGAAGCAATGAAAAGCCCATTTGGATGACAGGCACAGGCAGTAATTTTTTCGGTATGTCCTTCCAGTGTACGGAATAACTCTCCCCTGGCTGTATCCCAAATTTTCAGGGTTGTATCTTCGCTGGCAGACACGACCCAGCGGCCACCCGGCGCTATTGCACATGCTGTCACTGGTGCGGAATGCCCTTC
>JACZIY010000305.1 GCA_014860845.1 Anaerolineaceae bacterium | reverse complement strand
AATGTGCCTGATTACAATGGTTCACAGATCCAGCCGGAACGCATCGTGGTTGAAGAGTAACCATCATACCTAAGTCTTGGATTATCTGAGATAGCAAAAAGGAGAAATTATGCGAGACAAAATTGAGGAAGCATTGAAGCGAAGCAAGGCTGATTACACCGAGATCCGCATCGAGGATAAGCAGACCTGCCGGATCGCATTTCACGGCAAGGACCTTGAGACCGCCAATGCCAACATCGATAAGGGCATCATGGTTCGCTGCCTAATCCGGAACAAGGGTTGGGGTGTTACCACCTTCAACGACCTCGACGACCTGGTCGCTATGGTGGATCAGGCGTACCAGTGCGCCCAGGTGGGCACAGTTCCCGAACCGATCGAGCTGACCCCTGCAGAACCAGTCGAGAGCGTAACGACGGCCACGCAGGGTCACGACTTCCGCGAAGTTCCACTGTCTGCAAAAAAAGCCCTGGCCGAACATTATAACCAGATCCTGCTTGGGTACAGCGACCGGATCGTCGACACGCAGTCGATCTACTCAGACGTTTTCACCCACCTCATTTTAGCCAACTCGGAAGGTACCTATATCGAACAGGACAAGCCCTCCGTGGTGATCGGTGCCTTTGCCACCGCCCGTGATGGGGACAACGTCCAGCAGGCAGACGAGGTCTTCTCCAGCACCCAAGGCTACGAATTCGTCCTCGACAAGGACGAACTAGCTCGTAAAGTTGCCGTTCGCGCCGTCGAACTGTTGGGTGCCAGGCCGGTCCAGGCAGGGCATTATCCGGTTGTTATTGACCAGATGTTGGCTGGCGTTTTCATCCACGAAGCCTTCGGCCACCTGTCCGAAGCAGACTTCGTCTACGAGAATCCCAAGGCGCGTGAAATGATGACCTTCGGCCGCCGTTTCGGTCAAAGCATCCTGAACGTCTACGACGACGGCTCCATCCCCAATGTGCGAGGCACAACACTGTACGACGACGAGGGAACTCCTGCTCGCCGCAACTGGCTTATCAAGGACGGGATGTTGGTTGGGCGATTGCATTCCCGACAAACCGCGGCAAAGATGGGCGAAGAAGCTACCGGCAACGCACGCGCCGTTAGCTACCGCTTCGCTCCCATTGTGCGCATGACCAATACAGCCATCGACAATGGGACGGCCACTTTCGATGACTTGATCAAGGATATCAAGCTCGGCATCTACGCCTGCGACGCTTATGGCGGCGAGACTCAACTGGAAACTTTCTCCTTCAGCTCCAGCTACGCCTATATGATCCGCGACGGCAGGATCGCTGAGATGGTCAAGGATGTTATCCTGGCCGGGAACCTTTTCACCACGCTCGGGAACATCGACTTAATCGGCAATGATTTCAAGTGGCTGAACACAGGCGGCGGATGCGGTAAAACCGGCCAGTTTCCCCTGCCAGTCGGCATGGGCGCGCCGCACATCCGCATCCAGAACGTTGTTATCGGTGGACAATAGATCAGATTTGCAAACTAACCTGAGGAATGAAATGGATATCTTAACTATGCTAACTAAACAAGCTGAACAAGTCGAACTGTTCAGTCAGGAAATTGAAAAAACGACCGTTGAATACGAAGCCAATCAGCTCAAGACCTGTACCGTCACCAGTACCAAAGGCACCGCCGCGCGTGTCATCCATAAGGGGCGGCTCGGTTTCTCTGCCTCTACTGACCGGATGGCTATGGAACAGCTGGCAGCCAACGTCCTCGAGTCGGCTGCTTACGGCGACCAAACGTCGTTTTCTTTTTCCGATCCAAAACCGGCTGTCCCAGTCAAGACCTATGATAAAGCCATCGTTGAATTGTCCATCGCCCACCTGGTCGAGATCGGCAAGGAGATCCTCGACCTGATCCTGCCGGTCGATCCTATTGTCCGCTGTAACCTCTCGCTGGCGCGCGGTCTGGTCTCAGCCAATATCCGCAACCAAAAAGGACTTGACGTTTCATTCCAGACCTCCCCACTCACACTCAGCATCAAACTTGATCGTATGGAAGACAATGACGTGCTCATCCGCTATGAACAGTTCGGAACGATGGTCTGGGAGAAGGATTATCTAGTCTTCGCCCGCCGGCTGGCGGAACAACTCAAACTTGCCCGCAAACTGACCACGATCAAACCTGGTAGAATGCCTGTTTTATTCTCTTCTGCTGGTGCGCAGGCGATGATCTTGCCACTTTGTGAGGCTTTGAATGGTAAGGAAGTCTACAGGGGGACCTCGCCGATCAAGAACAAGGTCGGCGAGAAGCTCTTCGACGATAAGATCACCTTAGTAGATGATGGAACGATGGATGGTTGCTACGGCAGCGCCTCTAATGACGACGAGGGCGTGCCGCATCGCCGCAACGTGCTCATCGAGAAAGGTGTGCTCAAGGGTTTCGTCTATGACTTGAAAACAGCAGCCCAAGCCGGTGTCGAATCGACGGGGAACGCAGTTCGCAGCCTGTTCACGCAACCCGACGTGTCATTCGGCAATGTCATTCTCCAACCAGGTTTGATCCCCTTGAAAGACATCATCGCCTCCATCGAAGAAGGCATCCTGGTCGAGTCCCTGCTTGGACTGGGAATGGGCAATACCCTCTCAGGCGCATTCTCCAACCCGCTCGACCTGGCCTTCAAGATCGAGAAGGGCGAGATCGTAGGGCGTGTCAAGGATCTGTCAATCGCTGGCAATGTCTACGATCTGCTCAAAGACGTAGCTGCGGTCAGCCAGGAAGCCCAGTGGAATTACAATTTCTTCTACTCCCCGTACGTCTGTGCCCCATATGTTTTGATCCCCGAGATGAACGTGGCTGGAAAGAGCTAGAAACGAAAACAACAGTTCGGAGATCCAGCCTGATCGCATTGAGGTTAAAGAGTGACACGCTGTCTCTCAGGATGAAAAGGAGATCTTCATGGATTTTATATTGCATGCTTATTGCGGGATTTACTGTGGCGCTTGTCCCATTCTATTACAAACGAAGGCTGGCACCGGTACAGAGCAATGTTATGGTTGTAAAAGTGAGCAGACAGTCGACTATTGCGGTTCCTGTGGTATTAAGAAGTGCGCAACACAAAAAGGATTTGAATTTTGCCTTGAGTGTTCTGATTTAAATACCAGCGAGCAGATGTTGAAGTTTGTGGCAGATACCAAATGGTTAAATCAACAAGGTGTGTTGAGAAATATGGAAATGATCCACTCTGAAGGATTGTCTAATTGGCTGAAGTCACAAGACAATCGCTGGCGCTGTAAAAATTGTGAGATGTCACACTCCTGGTGGGATGAAACCTGTCTACAATGTAGGCAAACTGTTGCAAGTTGTAAGGAAGTAGGAATATGAACTTACTCGTGAAAATATTTGTGATCATTGGCAGTGTTGCGTCAATTGGTTTTGGTATATGGCATTTTCTTGTTCCCAAGGTTTGGAACTGGTATTCGTACATAGATCCCAAAGCTACAGAATTAATTGTTGCAGTGCGGGCTATTAATGTTTTCTTCTCCCAGGCGTTGGTGTTGTTTGGAATCATTAATATTCTGTTTATCTATGGTGATCATGCGAATCGATTTTCCATCCTTGTCATGCTGACAGCAACCAGTATTTTGTGGTTTACCCGGTTTTCATTTCAATTGTTTTATCCACAAGG
>JACZIY010000304.1 GCA_014860845.1 Anaerolineaceae bacterium | reverse complement strand
ATATTATCTCATCCACAACACAGAAATTTGAGGTGTGTACGACCGCTGAGATTGTCATTCAAGAAATTATTTTCCAGATCGATCACCTGATTATTCAATCCGGGATTTCGAAAAATCTGATTGTGGGAATTGGGGTTGGCGCTTCTGGTCTGGTCAATGTTGAAACAGGTGTAAATATTAACGCGCCAAATTTGTGTTGGCAACACATTCCCATTCGGGAATGGATCCATCAGGGAACTGGATTACCAGTAATAGTGGACAATAATGTGCGCTTAATGTGCCTGGCAGAAGCAATGTTTGGGGAAGGCAAGACCACCAATGTGATGGCTTTTGTGTATGCCAGAGTGGGGGTAGGCGCTGGTTTATTTGTGAATGGAAAATTGTTTCGTGGTATGGCTGCCGGGGCAGGTGAAATCGGGCATAGCATTATGATCCCGAATGGTGGAGAAAAATGTAGTTGCGGTAATTATGGCTGCCTGGAGACATTGGTATCACAGAAAGCTATCATAAAATCTGCAATGCGTCTGGCAGAACGAAATCCAACCGGCATTCTGGCGCAAAAATTTGATGATTGTAAAAGTTATGAAATAGATTGTTTGTTTTCAGCCGCCCAGGATGGAGATGAAGAAGTTATAAAAATGCTTGCAGAAAAAGCAAGATATTTTGGCATTGCTCTCGCAAATTTGATCAATATTCTCAACCCTAATTTAATCGTGTTAGGCGGGATATTGGGTCAAGGTGAGAAATTCTTATTGCCGGAGATCAAGAAGGTTGTTGAAGAATATTCTTTCAGTCACCTTGGAGACCAGGTTAGGATTTGTGTATCAGGATTTGGGCTGAAAACCGGTGTGATTGGTGCTTCTGCTTTAGCCTTAAGTACTTATTTTTACGATCTCAGTGAAATTCAAGAACAGGAGAAAAGTTTTTGAGAACCATCGCATTAATTCCTATTGCTCGAACGACGTTTGATATTCCATATGCATCAGAGATTTTCCAAAGATCACAAACAGCATTATCACAGGCTGGATTTGTGATTACCGGTCCATCAGAACTGGTTACTGATTCCTCAAAAGTTCATGAAATTATTCATCAAATGAATAAAATACCTTACGATTTGATCATTTTGTTGTATTGTTCATTTGCCGATAGTGACTTAGCAAAACAAATCGTCAGCGAGACTGCCAGCCCGGTTTTTCTATGGGCGGTTCCAGAAGTACCAGGCGGTGGAAGATTGCGGTTAAATTCCCTGTGTGGGATCAATTTAACCGGCCACTCTTTACATCGTACCGGATTTATCTATGATTATTTATACACATTGCCAGAGGATTCAGCCGCCATTGAAAAAATTAAAGTTTTAGCGAATGCAGGTTATGCCATCCGAACTTTAAAAGGAACAAAAATTGGCAAATTTGGACCCCATCCAAACGGCTTT
>JACZIY010000303.1 GCA_014860845.1 Anaerolineaceae bacterium | reverse complement strand
GTACTTGACCGTCCTCGTCTACTCGAACTGCTTCCAATATTGCATCAAATTTCTTTTTCGCCATGATATCCCATTTGCCTTATCTATTTAAGATACATATTCCAATGAAAATTTTATCATGGAAAGTTACACTTACCAGTTGAATCGATAAGAAAAAAAACAGTCTTCTGACTGTTTTTTTTTGTGTCGGGGTGGGCGGACTCGAACCGCCGACCCCCGCGTCCCAAACGCGGTACGCTAACCAACTGCGCTACACCCCGAGCAAACAGAGTATAATCGCATTCAGATGAAATCGTCAAGGAACTATTGGAAATTTCTCCTGATTTTTATCATCCTTTCAGGCGTAGGATTGCTTGTGAATGCCTGTCAAGCAATCCCTGTTTTTTCGACCGAATCGAAGCTTCCAACCAGCTCAAGTTCCAGCACACCATTTTTACCACCCACAAAAGTGGCACTGCCTACACTCATACATACAGCTACTATCACACCTACAGCAACCGATATTCCTCCAACTTTCACACCCACCGAGATTCCCTGTTTGGAAACGACAGGCAAAATTATCGAAGTCAATTTCTTTTCTGAAATTTTGGGGGAAGATATCAATACCAACGTCTACTTCCCTCCCTGTTATGATGTCGATCAGGAAGAAGGATATCCATTTTTGGTGATGCTGCACGGTCAGAATGGGGTTCAGGATCAGTGGATCCGTCTGGGAATGACGTCCTTAGCAGATGAATGGATAACATCTAAAAAGATTCCACCACTGGTAATCGTGATGCCATTTGAACGCCTATACCTGAGGGATTCATATTTATCCAAATTTGATATAGCCCTGGTAGAGGATCTACTTCCCCAATTGTTGGATCAATACAACCTGCGCCAGGAATGGGAATATCGCGCCATTGGCGGCCTTTCTCGGGGTGGAAATTGGGCAGTCCGGATTGGATTTGTCTATCCCGATGCTTTCGGTAGGGTTGGGTCACACAGCTTTACAACATTCTCCGGGGATATGAACCGGGTTAAGGAGTGGCTGCAATCAGTTTCTGCGTATCGACCTACGTTCTGGTTTGATATTGGTGAGACAGATCATTATCGCCAATATAGTGAGCCGTTTGTTAAGTATCTACAGCAAAATCAGATTCCGCTGGATTACACGGTCAGTCCAGGTGGGCATACCATGGATTATTGGATGGATCATGTGGATGAATACCTGGCCTGGTACACCAAGGATTGGTAACTTGCAATCAGATAATTACTGGTTCAATAAAAAAGGGCTGATAACATCAGCCCTTTTTGCCGGATCATTATTTTACTGTCAGAGTTATTTCTGTTTCACAGAAATACAGATTATTGTTCGTGCGCAATGCCCACTTGGCGGAATAGCTTCCGGGTTGGCGGGGAGCCAACATATCCACAACGAAATCGACTTCATTGCCAGGATTAATGTACCGGGTTAAATCAATTGAATCTGAACTTGTCTGGAAACGATCACCACTGATAAAGACCCAATCAAATTGGTCACTCCATTGTTCTTTACCCGTATTTCGAAGTGTCCATTTGCCATCAAAGTCGCCACCTGCCGGGAAGGATGCCCCATTGGGGAAATAATAAAGTACCTGGCATTGGTAAAGCTCGCTGGTGGGTGAGATAGACGGGGTAGTTGTGGCTGTTTTTGTTGGGGTAAGCGTTATGGTGGAAGTTGGCAATACAAAAGAGGTGAAAGTTGGCAATGGGGTAGAAGAAGGTCTCAAAACAGCTTCCTGTGTACTGGTAAACACAACCTCAACCGTTGGTAATTCCACCGTTGGTAATTGTCTTAATGTGGCTGTAGCAGTTGGCAGGACCAAAACTTCTGGGAGTTCCTGAGGTGGTAAAGGATTAATGGATGATTGTGGGTTGATAAAGATGATGGCAAACATAATACAAAATATCATTGTTATGAAGATTGCCAAAATTGTGAGCACATTCAGTCCTGTATTTTTCATAAATCACTCCTTATAGCCAGATAACCTGTTGGCTCTGCCATTATTGTATCTTTTATTGATTAAAGTATATAT
>JACZIY010000302.1 GCA_014860845.1 Anaerolineaceae bacterium | reverse complement strand
AAGTAGAGCAGTATTTACGCGATCCATTGCTAATAACTCATCTTTAATCGGTGGTGCAATTGGACATGTTCCCATTCCACTGATGATTTTTGCGATATCAAATCCCTTTCGATAAAGGCGCCATACAGATGCTTCGACTGTACGTGAACATACTTGAATAGAACCTGTCAGGCTGGCAGTTTTTGTGGCTAAAATATAAACATTTTCTGGTCTGATTTTACAGGCTTCTGCCACCAGCTCTGCAATTCTTTCATCAGGAATTTCCTGTGTTTGCGCAGCAAAAACAGTCTCATGATGGATATCCTGATAATGCCAGGATTGTGAAAAGATATCATTTCTGGCTATCGCTCTTGCAGGACCGGACCCAATAGGATTGATATAACCCGGGATATCTTTTCCAGGCATCTTCCAACCAGAAAATTGTGAAGACAATGTCGCCTCCACGGGCCGATCAATATAGACATCAATCGAAGGAAAATGCAATTCACCTAAATGAAATTGGCCAAAATCAATATGCCCCATACCACCAATCGTAGCTTCTACCAATAATTTTCCAGCTTGAAAACCACCTGGTGCTTCTACACCCATATCAACAACTGTTGCTCCATTTTTTAAATGAACAACTTTACAGTTCAATTGTTCTGCGAAGGGTAGAATTTTTTCTTTGACGATTTTTACTGCTTGTTGATTGATACTGAACATATTTCCTCCGGTGTTTTTTATAATATTTGTATAGACTGAATCGTTTAATTAATGTTTAAAGTATGGTTTTCCCATCGCTGCAGGTGATCTTACCTTGCCAACAAATCCAACCATAGCCAACATTGCCAGAATATAAGGAATCATTAAGAGAAATTGGTAAGGAATACCAAGATTCATCACCTGGATTTGCATTTGCGCTGCATCAGCTGCGCCAAATAACAAACAGGCTAATAACACACCCCAAGGATTAAATTTACCTAAAACAATTGCAGAAATGGCTATCCACCCTCTGCCAGCAGAAATATTTTCTGTGAAGTAAGCTGTTTGAGTCAAGGTTAAGAACGCACCTCCCAGAGAAGCGAGTACTCCACTTACCATCACAGCCAAATATCGATTCAAGACTACATTTACTCCAGCCGTATCTGCAACCTGAGGATTTTCTCCTACGGCTCTGAAGTTGAGTCCAGATGTTGTGTGATAGAAAAACCAGGCAATCAGAATCACGAGCAAAATTCCAGCATATACCATCCAGCTATGTGAAAGGAAAATTTCACCAATGATGGGAATGGAACTCAATTTGCCAAAATTTACATTGCTAAATAATGTTGCAGCAGAAGTCGCAGTACTGATTCCTATCAATCGGAAAAGATATCCTGTTATTCCCAAACTGAAAACCCCAATACCTAATCCAGTTACCAGTTGGCTTACGCGCAGATGAATGGAGGTAAAGGCTAACAGTAATCCCAATAAACCTCCGGAAACCATTCCAAGTAATAACCCAATCCACGGGCTTCCGGTAACATACGAACCATAATATCCAAAATATGCCCCACAAAGCATCATTCCTTCTAAGCCAAAGTTATAGACCCCAGCTTTTTGAGAAATTAGCCCACCAAGGCTTGGAAATAACAGTGGAATGGACATGCGTATTGACATGGTTAACCAGGTCACAATTGTTGTCATCCAGGCAGCATCCATTATGCTCTACCTCCGATCACGGTTTCGGATAATTTGTTCGTCAGATAACCACTGGCGATGACAAAAACAATAATAAGACCTTGAATGACATTTAATAATGGAAAAGGTACTCCCGCACCACGCTGCATGGCACCCATTCCCACACGAATCACTGCAAATAACAAGGCTGCCAAAAGGATACCGATAGGATTGTATCTTCCCATAACAGCCACTCCGATTCCATCATAGCCATAACCAGCGGAAAAACCGTTAACAATCTTGAATTGGGTGCCCATTAATTCCATTGCCCCTCCCATGCCAGCCAGACCACCGGTCGTGAGCAAAGCCACAACTGTTGCCCAAATAATATTTATGCCTGCATAAGAGGCTGCTCGACGATTAGCACCTACGGTGCGCATTTGATATCCAATCGGGGTACGATAAATTAGGTAAAAAACACCAGCGGTTACCAGTAATGAAATAATAAAACCCAAGTGTAATGGGGTTTTAGATAAGATGATGGGTAGTTTCGCACTTTGTAAAACTGTTGCGGAGACATATAAATACGATTCTGGAGGTTTGATAGGCCCATGGATCAAATAATCAACCAACAGTATAGCCACATAATTCAGCATCATTGTATTGATTAGTTCATCCGAACCCAAGAAAATCTTCAAAACTCCTGCAATTCCTGCCCAGAGCGCACCGAAGATGATCCCAGCCAGAATACAAAGTAAGACATGAATTACAGGATGTAATCCTTCAATGTAAGCACCTACCAGCACTGCCCCTACAGCCCCCATCAAAAGTTGTCCTTCAGCTCCTACATTAAAAAATCCAGACTTGTGAGCGATTGCAAAACTCAAGCTACAAAATAATAGCGGAACAAAGCGCGTTAGGGTTTCGCCAAAACCGTATCGGTTTCCAAACGATCCTTTGATTAAGTAGGTAATCGCTTCCCAGGGGTTAATTCCAGCAATTGCAATTAATATTCCCCCGATCAGCAAAGCCAGACCAATAGCCAACATCGATATTAATGTAGAAATTAATCCCATATTGTTTCTGGCAAATAAGATTATCCGCTCTTTGATCGGTAATGAAGTGTTGCTAGTGGTGGATAATTCACTCATATTTTTTCCTAGTACAAACTCAAAAAAAGGAGAGATACCCCTCGATAAAAAATCGAGGGGTATTTAATTCAGTTATTCCCACATATATTTATCTGATGGAGGAGTTTCGACCTTGCCATCAATCATATCCTGGGTTGCTTTTTCCACTGCATCCTTCACTTCTTGAGGAACTGCATCATTGAACGGAGCGAGAAACTCAACACCTTCTTTCACACCCATAACATAAACCTTTCCCCATTCCAGGTCACCATTGATCATACCTTCGACAGCGATAGTAATATAACGGCCACTATCGAGGATATTACTGGTTAAAACGAGTTCTGGTGCCAGTGAATTACGGTCTACAGATGAACCGATGGCGAAAGTGTTATTATCTTTTGCTGCTTCGATCGCACCTACGGTACCCATACCAGCATTTCCGTAAACGATGTCTGCCCCATCTTTGATAGCTGCGGTCGCCATTTCCTTGGCTTTGACGACATCATCAAAACTGCCGGTGAAAAGGTGCAAAATTTCAACATCAGGATTTTGCGTCAGTGCGCCCATATACATGGCATTGACCATTGTGAGCGCAATTGGAGATTGGGATACAGTCACCATTGCAATTTTATTGGTCTCAGTCATCATACCAGCAACAACACCAGCAAGATATACACCTTGCCAGTTCGTTGCATCCAGGGCAACCACATTCGGTGAACCTGCCATATAGCCAGTCACACCAAATTTAACATCTGGAAATTCTGGGGCTACTTCATTCACTGCATCGGTGAAATAAAGCTCGTGTGCATAAACCAGATCGTATTCGTCTGCAGCGTAGCTACGCAGAACATCTTTTACAGTGGCATCACCCACACTCTCTTGAATGCTGACTTCCAGATTGTATTTTTCTTTTAAAGCCATCAATGCTTCATAACCAGCCTGGGCATAACCGCCATCTTTGATGGTCGTATTGAAAATCATTGCCACACGAAGTGGTTCTTCCGCAGCAGGTTCTTCAACGACTGGCTCTTCTGCAGCAGGTTCTTCAACTGCTGGTTCTTCAGCCACCGGTTCTTCGACAACAGGAGATTCAGCAGCAGGTTCTTCAGCAACAGGTGCTTCGGCAGCAGGTGCACAAGCTGCCAACATACCAACTAATAATACTAATGTCATTAACAAATTAAATTTCTTCATGGTTTCTCCTCATATTAGGTAATTTTGAAAAAGCGATTTTGAAACTGTTACGATTTTCTGTTGATCACCTCCTTTTAATTTGTTTGCCTATGTGAGCCAGCCATTAACAATCCTATTTCTTCGATATCCGTGGATGAATTCACCTGACCCACAATTTCCCCTTCATAAATCACCAAAATTCGATCCGATAATTTTCGAACTTCTTCGAGATCGGTAGATATTAATAAAATTGTGACACCTTTTTCGCGCGCCTCCAATAATTTTTTGTGCACATACTCGATAGCTCCAACATCTAAACCCCAGGTTGGTTGCATGACAAGTAAAAAGTGGGTTTTCTTCAAGAACTCTCTACCCACGATAACTTTCTGTTGATTCCCTCCTGATAAATTTTTTACGGGGATATTTATGGATGGTGTACGAACGTCATATTCCTTTATTAACCCATTCGCGAAGTTATCTATTACTTTTTTCTGTAAAGATATGCCTTTTGTAAAAGGTTTTTGATAGTGAGTTTCCAGGATAGAATTTTCGGATATCTTAAAATCCATAACCAAACCCTGATTCCGTCGATCTGCTGGAATATATGACATCCCCATTTCAATCAATTGACGGGTGGTACAATGGGTGACATCCATTCCGAAAAGACTGATACTGCCTGAAGTGGGTTTCCTCAATCCACTTATGATCTCAGCCAATTCCTTTTGTCCATTTTCATCCACCCCGGCGATTCCTACGATTTCTCCTTTAGCCACATTGAAAGAGACGTCTTTCAGTAAATTTCGATGATGATTATGGCTATCTGTTAATTGAATTTTTTCTACGACCAGCACATTTTCACCAAATTGATGTTCAGTTTTAATCAATTGGGTTACCAGATCTCGCCCAACCATCAATTTTGAGAGATCGGTTGGTGTCGTTTCAGATTTATTAACAGTGGATATTAGTTTTCCGTCCCGTAAAACTGAAATTCGATCACTGATTTGCATGACTTCTTTTAATTTATGAGAAATGAAAATTATTGTTGTTCCTTTTTTATTCAAATCCATCAACATCTTAAATAATTCCTGGCTCTCCTGTGGGGTCAAAACTGAGGTGGGTTCATCCAGGATAAGTAATTCAGCCCCTTTATATAATGCTTTTAAAATTTCAATTTTTTGTTGCATACCAACGCTAATTTCTTCAACGAGTAAATCCAGATCAACTGTAATTCCAAATTTTTCAGCCACACTCAGGATCTCTTTGCGAAAGTATTCTTTTTCCAGTTTTGGGGGCTATGGAGAAGGTTGACCAAGAATTATATTTTCAAGTACTGTAAAGTTAGGAATCAGCATAAAATGCTGATGGATCATTCCAATTCCATGTTTGATGGCATTTTTAGGTGTGTTATGTTCATATTTTTCCCCGGAAAGAATGATGTCGCCACTATCTTGATGGTACAGCCCATACAAAATATTCATTAATGTTGATTTTCCAGCACCATTTTCACCTAATAAGGCATGAATCTGACCTTTGTAGACATCCAAGCTAACATCATCAAGGGCAAGCACACCTGGAAATGTTTTCCGAATATTTCTAAATGATAAATAGAGTTCCTGTGACATTTTTGCTGTACTCCGCTATGGTTAAAATCTAAAATTTTCGGTTATTCAATTTAATAATTACTGCTTAGTATTTGTGGAAACACCAGAGAAGTAATCCGGTGGGAATGGATAAGTTTGGGTTTATCTTATCTTTTTCTCTTATTTGGGGAAATGTTAAGTGGGATTGATGATTTTATTGAAGCATCACTTAATTATTAAACCATAAAGGCAAATGAAAGTCAATCACATTTTATTTTGAATGTCAAAAATAAACAAAACTAGACTTAACTCACCCAATTTTTATGACACCTTTGTGAAGATTCTGACTTATCTTCCTAAAAGTATACCTATCCAAAGTTAATCGTGGAACAATAATATCCAAGATCTCTATCAGCCATTCAGTACGATCGTGCAATGCGATAATAGCACCCGGAACAGCTTGTGAAAGTATACGTTGTGAAACAGATTTGGCATCTGGTCCTTCCCAATCACGAACACTATAACTCCACAACACAATATCAAATCCGAGAGCCAGGAAAGTATCTTCCACTTCCTTTGTCAATAAACCCGCAGGTGGACGCAATAAAGTTGGAAAGAAACCTAACTCCTTATGGATTATCGCCTGAGTGAAAGCAACCTCCCGAATACAATCCTGAATGGGGATTTTATCGAATTCCGGATGGTTATATGAATGGTTACCAATATCATGACCTGCTGCTTGTACCCTACGAGCGCAATCTGCTTCTGTTTCCAAACGCCTACCTTCCATGAAGAATGTTGCTTGGATACCATAATTGCTCAGGCATTTCAATAATCGATCTGTTGCGGGTGGATTGGGTGATCCATCAAAACTCAGATAGAAAGCTTTATTATCCTTAAGATCATCTTTCTGAATTGTCATCTCGTTTGCTTTCCATGTTATAAGCTCTTTTTGCCAAACCGATACATAATTCAAACATCATCTGGTGGGCATCTTCTTCATCAATTACTTGGCGAGCCAGCAAGCCAGCCAGCCAATTCGCTGCCTGTCGCCGCCAGAGATCATGCCGGGCTGGGATCGAGCAAAAGCCCCGTGTATCATCATTAAACCCAGCGGTTTTGTATAAACCGGCACTCTCCATCACCTGATTCAGATACCGTTCAATTCCATTCAAACTGTCATTAAACCACCAGGGTGGACCCAATTTTAATGAAGGATAATGACCTGCCAGAGGAGCCAACTCACGAGTGTAGGTTGATTCATCTAGTGTGAAAAGAATTAATTTGAAATTAGAGTGGTTTCCATATCTTTGGAGCAGAGGTCTTATATTCCGAGTAAATTCAACAGCCAACGGGATATCACCCCCAATATCAGGGCCAAATTGGTGAAAGAGAGATAAATTATGATTGCGGTGAATCCCGGCATGAAACTGCATGACCATTCCATCCTCAGCACTCATTCTAGCCATTTCCATCAACATATGCGCCACGAATCGAGCAGCATCTTTCTGATCAACCTGACCTTTGAGAGCTCTTTGAAAAATTTCATCAACTTGATGCGGAGATAAATCCTCTACATAAGCTGATTCTGCCGAAAAATCCGTAGCTGTGGCTCCTAATGATCGGAAAGCAACTCTTCTGTTTTCTAGAGCCTGGATAAATGATTTGAAGTCCGTTATTTCAATATTTGATATAAAAGCAAGTCGATTGATTTCATCGATCCAACCAGGATTCAAAAAATGAACAAGTGAGTCAAAACGAAATGTAGGGACAATAGTCCCTTTCCAATTTGATTTACGAATCATTTGATGATGTGTGAGCGAATCAGTCGCAGAGTCTGTGGTTGCTAATAGCTCAATATTAAATCTTTCAAATAAAGTTCTTGGAGAGAATTCAGTAGATGAGAGTTTTTCCACCAGAATGTCATAGGTAAAATGAGCTGTCTCTTTTGATAATTTATGCTCAATACCGAAAACATCACTCAGCGATGTGGTCAACCACACACCTGAAGGAGTCGCCCTGAAAAGGAAAAAATTTGTACAAAACAATTCCCAAACACCACGAGGATCATAATTCAGCAATTCCCCTTTTGGAGCAATACCTA
>JACZIY010000301.1 GCA_014860845.1 Anaerolineaceae bacterium | reverse complement strand
GTATAATTTAAGCATGAAAACTTTCAATTACTCCGTTCCGATTGATGTCCGCTACGGGGACCTGGATCCCCAATGGCATGTGAATAACTCACGCTTTCTGACCTTCCTCGAGCATGCCCGTGTTTCCTACCTCATGCACCTGGGATTATTCGATGGCAAGAACTTCTTCGACTTCAACCTGATCGTCGCTGATATTCACATCACCTACATGGCGCCCATCCAACTCAAGCAAAAAGTCACCGTCTACATGCGCTGTGATCGGATTGGCAACAAAAGCCTGACCTTCGTCTACGAAATCCGCAACGAAGACACCCAGCAGGTCCTCTCCACCGCCGAGACCATCATGGTGACGTATGACTACCACCAGCAGAAGAGCATCCTAGTGCCGGATGCGTGGCGCAAGGCGATTGGGGAGTTGGAGGGTGTGGATTTTACTCGTTAGCCTGCGCTGTTCAGCAAAAACGACAACAGCGGTTCAGTTCTTTTTTTATATCATCCAGAAATCATATCAAATTATCAAACAGAAAGGGGCAAGCTATGACTTTACCCAGCATTGACCAGGATTACATGCTCGACTTCCTGACCGCCTTATTAAACACCCCCAGCCCGACCGGATTTACCGAAGCAGCCATCGAGTACACTGAGCAAGCACTCCAGGCCTTCCCGGAGGTGATCTGCAGCCGTACACGCAAAGGCGGACTGCTGGTCAAATGGATTGGAGAGCATGATGATCATCCACGGGCACTCACCGCGCATGTGGACACCCTGGGCGCCATGGTCAAGGAGATCAAGGGCAATGGTCGTCTCAAACTGACCAAGCTGGGTGGCTATGCCTGGAATACCGTTGAAGGCGAAGGTGTCACGGTTTTCACTTCAGATGGTAATCAAGTCCGTGGTTCACTCCTGCTCTGTAAATCCTCTTCGCATGTGCATGGGGCAGCCACCAATGAGACCAAACGCGATGACGATGCCATGGAAGTGCGTCTGGATGCCATCACCCATAACGCCGAGGACACAAAAGCATTGGGTATTCAAGTCGGTGTTTTTGTCGCCTTTGACCCACGCGTAGAGGTCACCAATGGCTTCATCCGCAGCCGTCATTTGGACGACAAAGCCTGTGTTGCCAACCTGGTC
>JACZIY010000300.1 GCA_014860845.1 Anaerolineaceae bacterium | reverse complement strand
CACAAAGACTGGTTTCAGGGAGTAGTTGTGTAACAAATGCTCATAGATGGTGACGGGGGTGATTTCTGTTTCTGCTGCCCCATACGCAGCAATGGGGATCATCTTCCCATCCAGATTTCGTTCCCCTAGCCAACTCACATCCGCCCCAAAATGTTTACCGGCTATTTCACACATGGCTTGCTGTGTTTCCGCAACGCTCGTTTGTTTCAGGAATAATTGCGATATGTCCAATAGCACACGCATCTCCTCATAGCGTTCCTGTAAAGCTATTTCCATCTGTTTTGTCTGGCTGATATCGCGTCCCACGCCCACAATTCCGGTAATTTTTCCGGTTTTATCTCGCATAGGGCTCATCGATATTTGGTAAATAAAGGTATCCGCCTCGAATCGGGTGCTGGATTCATACATCAGGTGTTCACCTTCGATAACTTGTTTGGCTGCTTCGCGATGGACTGGCCAGCTTTCCTTTAAGTAGATAGGGATACTATCTTCATTACTTAAATCGGTGTCATGCAGCCCTAATTGTTGTGCCTGAGTACCGAAGAACTGTAAGCGGGTTAGGTCCACGTCAATGGTGAAAATGATATCCTCCACCGATTCAACAATCCCCACAATTTGCTGTTGCAGAGCAAATCGTTCCTGCTGGGATCTTTCCAATGAATCCAACATCTGATTAATATTGCCACTCACACTGGCGATTTCGTCTTTTCGATCCACCGTCACGCGCCGGGATTCTTGTGGATTGCCAGCAATCACCTGCACCTCACGATCCAGTCGTAATAAACGGGAAAGCATCGTTCGTTCAATCAAACCAAAAAACAGAGCTGCAAACACCAGAGCGGCTGTAACCAATGCCAGTATCATATAGCGCATCACCAGGATCGCATTTCTTGCCACAAATCGGTACTGATCCGCCCGCAGGATCAGAGCTGGTTCCTGATTGATATCTTCGATCAGCACATATCCCGCCAGGTTCGTATCAGAGAGGGTCTCCAGATAGGTAACGTCCTCGCTGGTTTGGAAGTGTAAACGCGCCAGTTGGAAGTCCGGGTTGTCTTCAAATTCATCGAAGAGCCCCACCCGAATGGGGAATTTCACTTGTTCAGCCAGCGTTTGAATATCAGTTTCATTAAAAATCCGTCCAACCAACAACAATCCACCAGACAATTCGTTATCAGTCATAGGGATTGGAGCTATCGAAATCAGCCAGGGTTTTTGATCAACAATCAAGATGCCATGTTTTCTATTGATTTCAGCATTGAAATCCAGTAATCCACTTTTGCCTTGCAATGCCTTAAAGATACTGGCTGAACTTTCCAGATCCATACCATTTACCCATACTGTTCGATTTTCATCCATCAGCAGCCAGACATCAATTCCCTGTTTTGTAAAGCTTTCTTCCATCAATTGCAGCGGGGTAAAGTTTTCCATACCACCTTCAGGTAACTCCCAGATTGAAGCTTGAGCTGACCACTCATCCGTCAGATAATTCAAAATGGTAAACTGGTTTTCAAACCCCGATTGCACCCGCTGCATATTCAGAATATTCTGCTGGCTTTCCTCATATTGAAAATGGCGGCTGAACACCATCTGAAGACTGATCGCCAGCACAACACTGAGCAATAAGAATGTAACAAATATGGAAAGAATCGTCGTGCGGCGTAAGCTCAATCAGAACCTTCCTTCATTTCAAAGCCTCCCACTTCAGCAAACCAATATCCATATTGGTTACAATTTCAATGCCAGAATGTGAACAGACATCCTCCAACGCACATCAGCGCTTTCGCCTGCCATCCCTTCCTTTAATTATACGACAGGGATTGGAACTATGATTACAGGGTATGACTATGATCGACTATGATGCGAAGTAGCAGATCCTGATTTCAAGAATTAATGGAAAAAGTCAGAGAATTTCTATCATAGTCCATCATGAAATCACTAAAATCATAGTTCAGAAATTTATAGTCCACACCTGTACCCTTGGGTATCCTGTAAATCCCAAAAATCATAGTTCAGATACTCTCATATTCAATCCTGTAAATCCTGTCCAAAAATCATAGTTCAACTTTCTCAATCCATCCTATAAATCCTGTTAAAACAATTACCCATTTCTTCATTTTTCCTGTATTATCATTAATGATATGAAAGCACTCAATTTCCAACCTGATCAGGGGTAACCTTGGAAAATACTAAAAAACCTTATCCCTACTTAAGTGATTGGCTCGTCATCTCCTGGCGCTGGCTGGCTCTCTTCCTTTTAAGTCTGAC
>JACZIY010000299.1 GCA_014860845.1 Anaerolineaceae bacterium | reverse complement strand
ACATTTTCAATCTTCAATCCAAAATCAACCCGCTGTGTCTTCTTCGGTTTAGGCGCTGATGGTACCGTGGGTGCAAATAAAAACTCAATCAAGATTATTGGTGAAGAAACTGATTATGGTGCCCAGGGATTTTTCTATTATGACTCCAAAAAATCAGGCTCCATCACCATTTCTCACCTTCGCTTCGGTCCTGATGAAATTAGAGCTCCTTACTTAATTGGTGTAGGTGAAGCAAATTTCGTCGCCTGCCATCAGTTTAATTTCCTGGAAAAAATAGACGTGCTGAAATATGCTGAAGATGGTGCTGTTTTCCTGCTTAATTCGATATATAAACCTGATGAAGTTTGGAACCAATTACCAGTAGAGGTTCAAAAACAAATCATCAAAAAGAAATTGAAATTCTACACCATCGATGCAAACGAAGTCGCTGAAAAAACCGGCATGGGAAACCGCATCAATACCATTATGCAGACCTGCTTCTTTGCTATCAGCGGTGTACTGCCTCGCGAAGAAGCAATCGCAGAAATTAAGAAATCGATCAAAAAGACGTACGGCAAACGTGGTGACGCAGTAGTAAAACGTAATTTTGAGGCTGTGGATCACACGTTAACTAATTTGCATGTGGTTAATTACACGGAGAATGCTTCCAGTGCATTAAAATTACGACCAGCAATGGCGAAAGAAGCACCAGAATTTGTCCGAAATGTACTCGGACCCATGGTGGTTTATGAAGGAGATGGTGTTCCCGTCAGTGCAATGCCCCACGATGGAACATTCCCAACCGCGACCAGTCAATGGGAAAAGAGAAATATTGCCCTGGATATTCCTGTATGGGACTTAGAAGTTTGTATCCAATGTGGAAAATGTGTGTTTGTCTGTCCGCATGCCGTCATTCGAATGAAAGTCTATGATGGTCAATTATTAGCTGATGCGCCAGAAACTTTCAAATCAATCGATGCAAAATTTAAAGGCGTTCCCGGTGATAAATTTACCATTCAGGTTGCCCCGGAAGATTGCACCGGCTGTGCGCTCTGTGTTGAAGCCTGCCCAGCGAAGAACAAAACCCAGGCTGGTTTGAAAGCCATCAATATGGCATCACAACCCCCCATTCGCGAAACAGAACGAGAGAATTGGAATTACTTCCTGACCATCCCGGATATTGAACGGGCAACCATTGAAACCAATACAGTCAAAAATTCACAATTACTCAGACCATTATTCGAGTTCTCAGGCGCTTGTGCCGGATGTGGTGAGACACCTTATGTGAAACTGCTTTCGCAGTTGTTTGGTGATCGAACCATCGTTGCCAATGCAACTGGTTGTTCCTCCATCTATGGCGGTAACCTGCCAACCACTCCATGGGCAGTCAATAGTCAAGGACGTGGACCCGCATGGTCAAATTCATTGTTTGAAGATAATGCCGAATTTGGTCTTGGCATGCGTTTAACCGTCGATCGTCAGACTGAATTTGCAAAAGAATTGCTTCAGAGTCTGTCCGATCAAATTGGGGCAGATCTGGTTACAGAATTGCTATATGCGGATCAGACGACAGATACTGGCATTGATGCCCAGCGAGATCGTGTTGCTACATTAAAACAAAAACTGGCTGAAATGCAGGATCCTAAGGCAAAACATTTGCTCTCAGTGGCAGATTTCCTGGTCAAGAAGACTGTTTGGATCATTGGTGGAGATGGATGGGCATACGACATAGGATACGGCGGGCTGGACCACGTTTTGGCTTCAGGACGCAATATAAACGTTTTGGTACTGGACACTGAGGTTTACTCCAATACCGGTGGTCAGGCATCCAAAGCCACACCAAGAGCAGCGGTTGCAAAATTCGCTGCCAATGGAAAAGGGCTACCCAAGAAGGATCTGGGTATGATCGCCATGGCATATGGATATGTATACGTCGCGAAGATTGCCATGGGCGCTAATGATGCGCAGACACTTAAGGCATTCAAAGAAGCGGAAGCATTTGAGGGTCCATCCCTTATCATTGCTTACAGTCATTGTATTGCGCATGGTATCGATATGCAAAAGGGTCTGGAACAACAAAAATTGGCTGTCCAATCCGGCGTTTGGCCAATATACCGTTACAACCCTGATTTCATATCCAACGGTAAGAATCCATTGATTATTGACAGCAAAGATCCTTCCATATCTGTTCAGGAATATGCTTATAACGAAACACGTTATCGCATGCTTGTGCAGAGTGATGAGGTACGTGCTGAAAAATTAATGAATGATGCCAGGAATGACGTCAGTAAACGTTGGGAACTTTATAAACAAATGGCAAAAATTGAATATAAAGCAGCCAATGGAGAAAGTGAATAAACTTTCATCAAAAATTTGAGGTGGTTGATATAATATAAATAACAACCACCTCAAATTTTCATAAAGAGGAGATATAAGAAATGACAGATCTCAGCACCGCTTATTTAGGCATGAAACTTAAGAACCCATTAGTGGCTTCTGCTTCCCCACTATCCAAAAAAGTTGAAAATGTGAAACAGTTGGAAGATGCAGGAATTAGCGCTGTTGTCATGTATTCATTATTTGAAGAACAGATCACCCATGAAAGCAACGCATTGGATTATTTCCTCAATCGCGGGAGTGAGAGCTACGCTGAAGCAATGACATACTTCCCTGAAATGGAAAGCTACAATATTGGACCGGATTCTTATCTTAATCTGGTAAGCAAGATCAAAGAAGCTGTCGACATCCCTGTCATTGGTTCACTAAATGGTGTTTCAACAGGTGGATGGGTTGAGTATGCCAAAAAGATCGAGCAGGCTGGTGCAGATGCTTTGGAATTAAATATTTATTACATTCCAACTGATGTAAAAATGCTCAGCAAAGAGTTGGAAGATGCACAGATAGAATTAGTCGCAAATGTTAAAAACCAGCTGAGCATCCCTCTGGCTGTTAAATTGAGCCCGTATTACACTGCTTTACCGGCTTTTGCCAAAAGACTATGCAATGCAGGTGTGGATGG
>JACZIY010000298.1 GCA_014860845.1 Anaerolineaceae bacterium | reverse complement strand
AAATTTACATCCCAATTGGCTTTCTTCTCTGCTGACTTCCTTGCCTCTATCCCAACTTGAGAAAGGTTAGCTTTATTTTTGAAAATTATTAATATGCTTTTAGCCAAATTTTCAACACTTCCGGTTTCAAACAACCATCCATTTCTATCATGATCGATCCATTCTTTGTTTCCAGGAATATCAGAAACAAGAACTGGCAATCCGGACGCTAATGCTTCCATTAATGAAACGGATGAACCATCACTAAATGAGGCGCTGATATATAGATCGGATGCATGATAATAATCTGGCAGTGCTTTTTGGCCAATAACACCACCCAAATAGACTCGATCGATTATTCCTGCTTCTTCGAAAATCGTCTTAATTTCTACTTCCTGAGAACCGTTTCCTAAAAGGATTAATCGCAGGTCTGGTTCAGATTTTGACGCTTCCACAAATGTCCTGGCAACAAGGTCAACTCCATATATTTTTTCCCATGAGCGCAATGAGAGTAATATAAATTTATCATTCCATCCTAACTGATTTCTTAGTTCAAGATTATTGCCAGGTTGGAAATGATTTAAATCTATTCCCCATGGAAACTGTACGATCCGATTTTCTGGAAATCCCATACTTTTTGCTTTAGTTTTAACAACCTCACAATCTCCAATGAAAATGGATGTTCTTTTTAATGTGAATTTTGTTATCCAATTCCAGAAAATATTTTTCTCACTGTCGACCAGAATATCTGATCCCCATGACATGGTAATCAAAGGGGTAAACCCTGTTAAGGCAGTTAAAAATCCACAAGATTGAATTGGACCTGCGTGAACAATATCAGGATTAATCTGATCAATGATTCTTCGCAATTTATTAACATTTCCAAAAATGTTCTTAAACCTGAATTTTCGATCATTAAGGGTTGGAAGAATATGTACTTTTTCTGGTAATGAATTTTCATCCAAATTAGTATTCTGAATTTCGAGTCTCAAATAATACACATCCATATCGGTTTTTGCTAAAGAAGTCAGAAACCGAACATCATGGGTGGTTAAATTACGACTGAAATATAAAATACGCCTGGGAGAATTCATTACCTTCCAATACCTTAGACTACATCAGTCCAGCGAATTTCTTTACCAGCAGAAATATCTACATTAACCGTGGTACCAATCACATTGTCAATTTCAAAAGGTTTAATGGCTCCGATGGTTGCAGGACGAAGCACGTCCAGCATATCTCTGGTGATCACTTCACCTGCTTTCAAATCTCTGGCTGCTCTTACACACCGTCTTTGAATAATAGATGTCTCTTGTTCATTTTCAACAATAATTTTGTCCGTACTTCCTAAGGCAGCTTCTAATTCTCTTGTTCGTAATACCATG
Source organism: Anaerolineaceae bacterium (assembly GCA_014860845.1). The sequence goes on along the minus strand of JACZIY010000298.1, from coordinate 852 downwards.
TCAGTCCACGATTCTGGATCCATCGAGAATGGATGATCTGGTCCTTCTCTTTTGGTATCATCAGTGAAATGTTTTTCAACGACGCGAGCACCTAACGTTACCGCGCCTAGAACAGTCGCATGCCCCGTTGTGTGGTCCGATAAACCTAAAATCACATCTGGAAATAGAATTGCATATGTTTTCAGAACATTTAGATTAACAAATTTTAGGTTTTCCAGGCTGCCCGTGTAATTGGTGTTGCATTGCAATAAAACCAATTGGGGATTAATCCTTACAATTGCGTGAACTGCACGTTGAACTTCACCAATATTAGAAGCGCCGGTCGCCAAAATCACAGGTTTCCCTTTAGACGCCATATGTTCCAACGCTTCAATCCAATCGATTTCACCAGATCCCACTTTGTAAGCTGGCATGTATTTTTCAAGATAATCGATCGCATCAAAATCATATGGTGAGGAAAAATAATCAATGCCAACCTCATCACATGTATCCTTCAATTCTTTGGACCAATCAAATGGGATAGTTGCATCCTGATACACTTCAAAAACTGATTTTTTCCATTTTGACTGATGGGATTGCTGTCCACCGAGATTTTTAAAACCATAATCGGATACAATTTTTGCTGCCTGAAAATTTTGAAATTTTGCAGCATCTGCGCCCGCTTTTTTTGCCAAACGGATTAGATATTTGGCTCTTTCCAAACTTCCATCATGGTTCGCTGCTATGTCTGCTATAAAATAGGTGGGATGATTAGTTCCAATTAGACGATTACCAATCCTGATTTCCATTTTTTTCCTGCCTTTCTAAAACAATGATGCTAATTTTCTATCGAATAATTCCTGATTTTTTGAG
>JACZIY010000297.1 GCA_014860845.1 Anaerolineaceae bacterium | reverse complement strand
TCAGGGTTCTGGCAGTTTTTGAGAATGGAAGAGAGCAAGAAACAATCATCAATGATCTGAATGTGAGAAATTACACGCCATTTGATCCCATCAAAACAGAAAATCCTGAGTTAATAACTACTGAAAATCCGCAAAATCAATCGGTAACCATTGAAGCTACCCCAACTTTGAGATCTTCCCCTACGCCAATGCCATCCAATGAGATGGTTATTTCTCAGTCTCAATTCATTACAACAGCCATTCAAGGCGGGATACTGGGTGTCTTATTTTTATTTGTTATCGCTTTATTCATCATCATTCGTCGTAGAAAAATGGGTTAATTATGGTTGATCATAAATTATTTGATTTCTTTCGGAAGAACAAACAACAAATGTCTACATCTGATGAAAAACAAATGGGTGGCTTCATGATTGTAGGATTGGGTAACCCGGGCAAGGACTACCAGAAGAATAGACACAATGTGGGGTTTATGGCAATTGATAAAATCGCCCAAGAATTTGGTATCGAAAATAAAAAAGTAAAATCTAAGGCCATTATTATGGAAGGAAAAAAAGATAACAAGAAAATTATCCTGGTCAAACCACAGACTTTCATGAATCTCTCCGGATCAGCGGTAGCCAGTCTTGTGAAATTTTTCAAAATTAATCCAGAAAATCTGATTGTTATCCACGATGATTTGGATCTGCCTTCCCTTTCCATCCGATTACGTCCTGGCGGAGGAGCGGGAGGACAAAAAGGGATTTCTTCGATCATCCAAAATCTGGGAACACAGCAGTTTAACCGGATAAGGATTGGAATTGGGCGTCCTCCCGGTAGAATGGACCCAGCGGATTATGTGCTGCAAAATTTTCCTAAACAAGAAGAAAAAGAGTTGCCATTATTATTCGATACGGTAACCAAAGCTGTCGAATGCATCTTGGATTCCAGTATCGAAATCGCTATGAATAAATTTAATGGTGAAAACAATATCGATAGGTGATGTATGTTAGATCCCATTAAGCAACATCCTCATTTTAAAGAATTGGTTGATCTGATCGAACATGAATCGAATCTGCCAGCTTTGGGATTGATTCGTTCCGTTCGATTACCTATATTAGCTTCTTTAAAAACCACTATTGAAAGACCGATTCTTGTTATTGTTGAGCGCATGGACCAGGCTATTGCTTTTGCAGATGAACTCGGATTCTGGATGAAAGCTGATGACATCATCTTATTCCCTGAACCTTCTCCAACATTTTATGAAAAGGCAGCCTGGGGATCCTTAACCCGACGAGATCGATTACAAACCTTAACCTATTTGGCGAATTATCATTTGCCAGGATCGAAATCTACAATCACTCCCAAAGTGATTATTACAACTGTGCGCGGATTAATGACACGTACAATTCCTCGCCGTGATTTTCTAAAATCCATCCGATTAATCAAAGTGAGTCAACTAATTAAACAGGATGAGTTGGTTAGAGAATGGGTTGGCTATGGTTATCAATCCAGTGAGATAGTCATTGAGCCAGGCTTTTTTTCAAGAAGGGGTGGATTACTGGATATCTGGTCTGTTTCTGATCAATACCCGGTCAGGATGGATTTTTTTGGGAACGAGATCGAGTCGATTCGCCAATTTGATCCAGCCACCCAACGTACTTTGCGAATGATCGATGAATTTACTATTTCCCCAGCCAGCGAGGTGCTTTTATCAAAAGCTGAACAATTGGGGTTTGACACACAAAACATAAATGAATTTTCTTTGCCTTTGTTATATCCTTTCGCTGCTTCATTATTGGATTACCTACCCAAGAAATCACTGGTTATTTTTGATGACAGGGAATTAATTCGCTCGATTGCCAATGAAATTGAAGAGCAAGCAGTACGATTCCGGATGGACTCGATTAAAGAGGGGATTATTACGAATGATTTTCCACTTCCATACCTATCCTGGTCGGAAATGGAAGATATTTTAACAATACAAAAATGGATTGATTTTGGGTTTGCATTATCCGAAGAAGTTCCATTGTTTGAAAATGTTTTTGTACCTGGAGAGCGTTTTGGTGGCAGAATAAAGACTTTTTTGGAATATCTCGATCAGAAATGTTCTGCAGGCATTCAAACCATGATCGTCTCCAGGCAATTGAACCGAATTAAAAGTTTATGGAGCGAACAACAGTGCCAGGGTAAAAAACCCGTCTTTACAGAAGGCAGTCTCTCCGAAGGTTGGGTTTTAACGAATCTTGATGGAGAAGAAAAATACCTGCTCATCACTGATAGCGAAATATTTGGGTGGGATCGTCCGCAACCCAGAAAGAGACCAAGACCCATCGTTCATTCACCAGAGACTGATTATTCGGATCTGCAAATTGGCGATTGGGTTGTGCATGTAGACTTTGGCATCGGTAAATTTGTTGGGCTCGTACAACGCTATCTGGAAGGAACGCAGCGCGAATTTCTTTGTGTGGAATATGCCGGTGGAGATCAACTCTTTGTTCCAATTCACCAGGCAGATCGATTGGGTAGGTACATAGGACCCGATGGTTCTGCTCCATCTCCCACAAGATTGGGCACTCAGGAATGGGTAACCACCAAATCTCGTGTAAGAGAAGCTGTTCAGGAAATTGCTGGTGAATTATTGGAATTATATGCTCGTCGCCGGGTAGCGGTTGGAACAAAATTCAGCAGCGATACAGTCTGGCAACAGGAATTAGAAGCTTCGTTTCCATATATTGAGACGGATGACCAGAAAAAAGCCATCATTGAAGTTAAGCAGGATATGGAATCAGAAAGGCCAATGGATCGTCTGCTGTGTGGCGATGTTGGTTATGGAAAAACGGAAGTAGCTTTAAGGGCTGCTTTTAAAGCGGTTATGGATGGCAAACAGGTCGCTATCCTGGTTCCGACAACGGTGTTGGCACAACAACATTATGATACATTCAGAGAGCGTTTGGCTCCATTTCCTGTGAATGTTGAAATGTTATCGCGGTTTCGTTCTCATAAAGAACAAGATGAAATTGTGCTTAAGATGGCATTTGGTGAAATTGATATTGTGATTGGAACTCATCGACTTTTATCTAAGGATATCGCATTTAAAGACATTGGATTGGTGATTATCGATGAGGAACAACGGTTTGGTGTTTCTCACAAAGAATTCTTTAAGCGATTAAGAACTGAATTGGATGTTCTTACCTTAACGGCCACGCCCATTCCCAGAACATTATATATGGCATTAACCGGTGTACGGGATATTTCCATCATTAATACGCCCCCAGCAGAAAGGCAACCGGTTGTTACCCATATAGGGCCATACTCCCAATCCATGGTGCGACAAGCAATTTTGAGAGAGCTGGAACGTGGTGGTCAGATATTCTTTGTGCATAATCGTGTTCAAACGATCAACGCGATGAAATCACATCTTAATAATCTGGTTCCTGAAGCCAGGGTTGGTATTGCGCATGGCCAGATGAATGAAGGTGAATTGTCCCGGGTAATGCAGACATTTACAAATGGGGATATCGATGTACTGTTGTGTAC
>JACZIY010000296.1 GCA_014860845.1 Anaerolineaceae bacterium | reverse complement strand
TTCTGGTTTCATAATCTAATCTTGCTCTAACCTCTGGTGGCGGGGCAATAAATCGATCATAAATCAGAACCAGTAGAGCAAACCCAACAAGAAGCACCAGACCAATCATGCCGGATCTCTTTAAATCTCTTTTCCTTTTTTGCTCTAAATAATGGTCGAGATTCCACCACCAGTGATCGGAGTTTTTTCCTTTTATTTTTCTTTTTTCCTTTAGGACTTCTTTACCCCCGATTGTTTTAAGCAATACCTTCGCCGATGAATAAATACGTTTTGTTACATAACTAAGTTGAGTGTCAATTTTCAACTTCTCATCATTGTGTAAGAATTTCTTTTGCTCCTGGATTTCGTCCATAATATCAAAAATTCTTTCGGCGATTGGACTTTGACTACCATCCAATTTGCCGAGTATTGTTTCAATTTCATCAAGATTTGAACTGATCGACTTGAATTCATCATTTTTATGAAAGTATTTTTCTTTTCCAATAGGGGACATTTTCTATTCCTTAATCTTCCCTATTGTATTACAGGATTGAAGAAGTGATAATTGTTCTTCAAATAGACACCGAATTTCATTATTTCTCAGGAATTTTCAAATTAATTTAGACAGAAACTTGACTAACTCATCACCAATTGTCATAATTTTTCTTAACAAGTTGCTCATCAGAAAGGATCTAATATGGCTACTGTAAACGATATGCTCAAAATTAAAGGCAATAAATTATGGGTTACACATCCCGATGCAACAGTACGTGAAGCATTGGAATTGATGAAGACATATAATTTGGGTGGATTACCAGTGGTCAAAAATGACAAAGTAGTCGGATTCTTTTCTGAACGTGATTTTGCCAGACATGCAATCAATGATGAGTGTTTCGATATGAATAAATCCGTCGAAGCCTTGATGGCTCATCCGGTTTACTTTGTCGATCCAGGACAGAAGGTTGAAGAGTGCATGGCGGTCATGACCACAAAGAAATTACGCCATTTACCCGTTATGGAAAATGGTAAAATGATTGGGATTGTTTCCATCGGGGATGTGGTCAAACATCTCCTGGAAGAAAAACAGGAAACAATCGATTTGCTTGAACATTTCCTTTGGGTTAATATGATTTAGTCCCCTCGTTTGCTAAAGGTATAAAGCGCAGGTGATTAAGCCTGCGTTTTTTTATAAATTTTCGTGAGGTAATATGAATTTAAAAAAAGAGCATTCCATCATCATCCCTTTGATTTTGGTCGTTTTTTTTATCGTTTTGGTTTATATCATGATCACGCCAGGTATAAAACTGAATTCACAGGATTCAACTGTGACTTACAATACAGGCTACGAATCGAACACTGTCAGTGCTAAAGTGATTAATCTAATCGAAGAGGGTCAAACCGATTTGGGAGGAACACTTCAGAATTATCAGGTTTTTGATGTTGAATTGGTAGAAGGTGATTTTAAAGGTTCAGTTTTGACTGTTGATTATGGTCTCCGCCAGATTATCGGTAGCGATCAAAAAATTAAAGAAGGTGATTATATCCTTGTTACTGTGGGGCAAAGACCGGATTCCGGTGAGCTAAAGGCATTCTTTACCGACTTTGTCAGATCCCGACCTATTCTCTACTTATTTTTATTGTTTGTTTTGTTCAGTATTCTCATCAGTGGTTGGAAAGGCGTCCGTAGTCTGTTAGGAATAGCTTTCAGTCTGTTAATAATTGTTCTCTACATATTGCCACAAATACTGAGTGGTAAAGATCCAGTTTGGGTTAGTATCTCAGGTGCTTTCGTTTTTCTGGCTATATCTCAGTTTCTGGTGTACGGCTGGAATCTCAAAACTCATTCTGCGGTCGTAGGGATCTTAATTTCATTGGTATTAACGGGTCTATTATCCAGCTTTTTTGTTGATTTTACCCGACTGACTGGTTATGGTGATGAGAATGCACTCTTTCTCTCACAAATGCCCACCCAAACGATCAATATAAAAGGCTTGCTTTTGGCAGGAATGTTAATCGGTGCCCTGGGTGTTCTGGATGATTTAGTCATTAGCCAGGCTTCGGCTGTCTTCGAATTATTTGCAGCCAATTCATCCCTGGGTTTTGGCTTTCTGTTCAAACGTGCCATGAACATTGGTAAAGATCACGCTGCAGCCACCGTCAATACCCTGGTGCTTGCATATGCTGGTGCTTCGTTACCGATGCTATTATTATTTTCAATCAGTAATCAGGATCCTGCGATGTTAGTCAATATTAGCTTTATAGCAGAAGAAATCGTGAGAACTTTGGTTGGATCCATAGGTTTATTCATTTCTATACCAATTACGACTGCACTGGCTGCACTCTTGGCTACCAGTCATCAAAAATATCCATGGATCCAAAAATATTTTGGCCCTGACAATCAGTGGGAACAACCACATCATCATTCGTTAGATGTATAATTTTTAAT
>JACZIY010000295.1 GCA_014860845.1 Anaerolineaceae bacterium | reverse complement strand
GGAATAACAAAATTCGATCAACAAAAGCATATTAATGACCTGGATCAGCCAGAGATGTTCGAATTCTTAAGAGAGTTTCGTCAACTACTTGATTCCTATCCAGAGCGTTATGCAGTGGGGGAGACCTTTATGGGGGATCATCGTACCGCAGCAAAATATATGGGTGATCAGGCATTGCATGCAGCTTTTGAATTTGCATTTCTTAACAACCATTACAAACCATCTTCATTTTACAAAACTATTCAACAATGGGAAAACGCGCTAGATGAAAAAGGTTGGCCAAATTATGTACTAAACAATCATGATGTGATCCGATCTGCATCCAGATACACAAAAAGCGAAGATGACGATCGCTTAAAAGTGTTGGCAACATTGATACTTACATTACGAGGTACTCCTTTTTTGTATTATGGAGAAGAAATAGGAATGCGGGATATACCCGTTGAGAGAAAGTCTGATGTGCTTGACCCTGTAGGTAGACAATTTTGGCCATTCTACAAAGGTCGTGATGGTTGCCGATCACCGATGCAATGGAACTCGAAACTTAATGCTGGTTTTTCTGATGCAACAACCTGGTTGCCTGTACATACCAACCATCAATGGAGGAATGTCGATTCACAATCAGGTGAACCGGATTCTCTACTGAATTATTACAAAAAAATGTTACATATCAGGAAATCGACACCGGTACTACAAAAAGGTATGTATTTACCGATCACATATGATCCACAAAAAATCTTAGCCTATGTAAGGCAATCATCGGAGCAAATAGCCCTGATTGCTCTTAATTTTAGTAAAAGAAATGTTGGGTTGGTATTGAGTTCACAATTATTAACCGGAGATTGGAAATTGTTAATCAGTAATAAAAGAGATACATTCCCGGTCATTCGAGATAGAAAAATTATTTTGGAAGGAAATGAAGCGCTGGTAATTTTACAAGGATAATAATAAATTAATTACCAGCATGTGTAGGATCGATATCTTTTTCTCCTAAACAATTTAAATCAAATGGTACTCCCACTTCTTCACCAGCAGATTGCAATGATTTAACCACTTCTGGTAAGAGCGGAATCCCATCTTTTTTGTAATTATCGGATAATTCAAATTCTTTTTCGCCGTGTATAAATATTCGATCCTGACCAACTGCTTTTTCTGCAGTTTTCAATTGCTGGAACAACGCATCCATATCCTGTTTGAATTCATCCGGATCTCGAAATGCATCCAAGCGCATAGCAGCGAAGAAATGCCCAACATTGGCGTTTGAGGATTTATTCGGATTGGCTACATTTTTTCCAAATGCTGCACCTGAAAGAACACCAGAGAATATATCAACCCAGAGGGCTAATCCATATCCTTTATACCCCCGCAATAATTCCGGCCCTCCAAGGGGAAACAAAGCGCCGCCATTCAGAACAGATTTGGGGTCAGTTGTTGTTTTTCCATCTGAATCGACAGCCCAACCTTCCGGAAGTTGATCTCCAGCTTTATCAAAGACAGTTACCTTGCCTATAGGAACAATGCTGGTAGCCATGTCTAAAACAAATGGCTTTTCAGAAAAAGCAGGAGCGGCAACTGCGATAGGGTTAGTCCCCAGTAATCGGTTTTTTCCAAACGTTGGAGCGACTAATGGCTGCGCGTTGGTAAAACTGATACCGATCATGTCATGTTCGAGCGCCATCATCGCGTAATAACCTGCAATTCCATAGTGGTTGCTATTCTTGACTGTTACCATAGCGACGCCAGAAGTCTTTGCTTTTTCAATGCACCTTAACATCGCATCTTTTCCTGCGACCTGACCTAAACCATTTTGTCCATCTATCGCAATGGATGCTGGTGTTTCCCGGATAATTTCGTTATTTGCGAGTGGATTTATCAAACCTTTTTGTAATCGGCTTCCATAATAAGTCTGTAAACGAATAATTCCATGTGAACTAACACCTCGCAAATCCGCAGATTGTAAAATCTCGGCTGTTATTTCCGCACGATCTTTGGGTACGCCTAATTTCACAAAAAAACGAACCATAAAATCAAAGAGATCCTGGGCATTAAAAACATATGTTTTAGCCATTTCCACCTCACAAGAAAATTTTAATAATGATTAGTGTAGCACAAAAAATTTCAGAATTGATGGAATTTTATATCGGCTAGTCTTATTTATATAAGCGGAATGTGCACACGCTATTCCATAAAAAAGCTGTTAATCATGAATCAAGTGCTATTTGAATTTAATTACCTGTTTTTATACGTCCAAATTTTGAACAGCCAGTGCGTGTGTCTGGATGAAGCGAGTTCTGGGTGGAACAGCCTGTCCCATCAACATGTCGAACGTCAAATCAGCCTGGGCAGCATCCTCGATAGAAACTCGTAATAATGTACGGTTTTCTGGATTCATTGTCGTATCCCATAATTGCTCGGGATTCATTTCACCCAAACCTTTATAACGTTGTAACCCAACTTTATCCGGACTCACACCTAATTCCAAAATTATTTTTTCTTTTTCCTGCTCTGTATAAGCATATCGTTTTTGGTTTTTATGGGAAATCAAGTAAAGAGGTGGTTGAGCGATATATAAATTTCCATTTTCGATAATTTGTTGCATGTAGCGGAAGAAGAAAGTAAGTAAAAGGGTGCGGATGTGACTTCCATCCACATCAGCATCTGTCATGATGATAATGCGATGATAGCGCAGATTGCTGAGATCAAAATTATCTCCAATTCCGACACCCAGCGCTGAAATCATCGATTTAATTTCTTCATTGGATAAAATCTTATCCAATCGGGCTCGTTCTGTATTTAATATTTTCCCACGCAAAGGAAGGATAGCCTGAAACTGGCGATCACGTCCCTGTTTGGCTGAACCACCAGCTGAGTCACCTTCAACGATGTAAATTTCGGATTGCAATGGATCACGTGAGGAGCAATCTGCCAGTTTTCCAGGTAAAGTCATGGACTCCAATGCAGATTTTCGAATGACCAGGTCTCGCGCTTTTCTGGCTGCGTCTCTTGCTCTGGCAGAAGTCAGACATTTCTGAACAATAGCCTTTCCGGCATTGGGATTCTCTTCCAGGAACTCAGCAAAACCCTCCGTGACAACTTGTTGTACAACAGTCTGAACCTCCGGGTTCATTAGTTTAACTTTCGTTTGAGATTCGAATTGGGGATCAGGAACTTTTACGCTGACAATCGCTGTCAAACCCTCACGAGTGTCATCCCCAGAGAAATTCGGGTCATTTTCTTTTATCAACTGGTTACGGCGGGCATAATCATTGATGACTCTGGTAAGAGCAGTGCGCAGACCGGTCATGTGAGTACCACCATCGATGGTATTGATAGTATTCGCAAAGGAGTATACAGATTCTGCGTATGCATCTGTATATTGCAAAGATGTTTCAACGCTGATGCCTTCTAACTCTTTTTCCACAAAGAAGACAGGATGCAAATTTTCCCTGTTTCGATTGATATAACGAACAAAAGAAATAATTCCACCATCAAAATAGTAAGTTGCTTCACGATTATTGCGTTCATCTACCAATCGAATTTTTACTTTACGGGTAACAAAAGCCATTTCCCTGAATCTTTGTGAAAGGGTTTCGAAGCGATAATCGATTTCATCTTTAAAAATTTCTTTATCAAATTTAAACGAAGTTAGTGTTCCAGTTAAGTCCGGATCGCATTCTCCAATCACAGATACAGGACCTTGCGGAATGCCTTGGCGGTATTCCTGAAAATACATCAACCCTTTTTGATAGACTGTAACTTTAAACCACTCTGACAAAGCATTTACTGCGGATGCGCCGACACCATGTAATCCACCCGAGACTTTATAACTGCTATGACCAAATTTACCGCCTGCGTGTAGGACGGTATGGACTAACTGGAGTGCTGAAACTTTTTTCTCAGGATGAATATCAACAGGAATACCTCGGCCATTATCTTTTACTGTAATACTACTATCTGCATGTATCTCAATGCTAATATCATTACAGTATCCGGCTAAAGCTTCATCGATTGAATTATCAACAATTTCATAAACCAAATGGTGCAGAGCTTTGATATCTGTGCCACCAACATACATACCTGGTCGACGACGAACAGCTTCAAGACCTTCTAAAACCTGAATATCTTTTGCACCATATGATGAATTATTTAAATTGGTAGTTTGTGCCACATATCCTCCTGGATCTGAGCTTATATTAAAATGAAGATCATAATTTCTTAATATTTTTTATTCTCTCTAATAATTCCTGTGTCCAATCACAACTTCTCTGGTAATAGATGAAACTTGCAGCAATTAAAGCTGTGTATATAAAAGCATGACCTACAATGCCTACCAGGGTCAACCAGGAATTCGATGGAGCTGCTATCCACAATAAATCAAGTCCTTGAGCAAGTAAGATTGCTGCCAGTAAAAACATACCTGTTCCAGGAAGGTATGAGCGCACTACTTTTATTGAGTGCAAAATGGATTGAAATATCCCCATATTCCTGGCAAAAACGCCATGTGGAGAGAAAATTAAAGGGATTAATAACCATATCAAAATGAAAGTTGAAATGATTAAGAGAATTTGCGATAGGGCAGGACTGAATAATGAGAATAATGAAATAATAAATAACACAGGCATCACAAGAACCACAAGTATGATCACCAATAAGATGGACAATCCAACTCCTTTAATCATTTTCTTGAGGATACTGGTTGGATTTAATTTTTCTTTGTCTGGATTTGTACTATCAGCGATCGCACTCAGGTATAAACTTCCAAGGAATAATCCTGAAATAACAAATACGATGGTTATTAAAAAAATCAATCCAAAAGAAGGTATTTCATAAATTGTTGGAGCACCTAATGGTGTTTCAGTAATGCCTTGACCAGATAAAAGACTGGGAATGCCAATGGGAAAAGTTGACAAACTACTGGTAAGATTGATTCGACCAAGAATCAGTTCCATCTCTGTTTGGGATGCTTCCAGTAGCTGACGCATCTCAGCGTTGTTGTAAGCAACTAATGTCTGTATTGCGTTGGAGTAGATCGGTTTAAGTAATTTTTCCAATTTTAATTGCGGTCCAAACCAGATTAATATATCCAATCCCAGCGGGAACAATATTAATCCGATATGATTCGCAACTGTATTAAATCCTGCAAGAATTGTAGGAATTAATCGAGGTGGAGCAAGTTTTGGTTCATCAATTTTTATATTCATTCAACCCCTAATTTTACCACACATCTTCATTTTCTCGGTTATTTGTTCTAATATTACTGGTAATAAATCTCGTTTATCGTTACAATTTTTATATGCCAAAAATCAACCAGTTACCAGATTTCAGTCGTCTCAGCATCATATCTGCGGTTATTATTCTGGCTTATGGATTGGTGCCATTTGTTCAAATACCCGCACAGGGTATCGAGGTCCGTTTACCTTGGGTTGTTTTTAATTACGATTTAGACTTTGGGACGGTTGTCTCAATCCTTGTCGCTTTTTTGGCCGCATTTGGCGCTGACTGGCTGATACAGACTCATCCCAACAAAGGCAATCAAACATTTATACAACATGGATTGGTTCCAGCTTTAACCGCCTGGGTGATTGGTGTTCCGCTCTCATTTCTCGAAGTTGGAATCGAATGGTGGGTGGTCGTTGGCTTGGGTGGCATTCTGTTAGCATTCATTCTGGTTGCTGAATACTTAGTAGTGGATCCGAATAGCGAATCCCATTTACCAGCGAGTTTAGGATTAACCGCAATTTCCTTTGCCTTATTTCTTGTGTTAGCCATTGCAATTAAAGCCTCAGGAATGAGGTTATTTCTATTATTACCTGCCATATCAATCACTATTTTTTTTCTGGTTTCCCGTAGTTTATATTTACGGACATCAGGAGATTGGAATTGGTTCTGGTCGATTGGGATTGCTTTTTTTGTTGGTCAGATTGCCCTGGGATTGCATTATATTCCGATTCAACCATTACCATTCGGTCTGGTTCTGGTAGGGATCGCTTATCCTCTGACTTTGTTAATAACAGCTTTGAAGGAAGGTAAGAAGGGTATAAATTTATTTATAGAACCTTTAATACTTTTCTTATTCCTGTTTTTCCTTGCTTTATTCACCAATGGATAAATTAATCATTCCAATTCAAATTTCAAAGAATATTCTTGAATATGTTGATAAAAAATATCCAGAAGAATCATGTGGCTTATTGGCAGGAATTGATAACAACGTTACAATTGAAATACCGATAACCAACCAGCTCCATTCGCCCGTGAAGTTTTTCATGGACCCAATGGAATTGTACATAGCCTTGGAAAAGATTGATTCATTAAAATTAGATCTGCTTGGGATTTTTCATTCACACCCCAAAGGACCGCCAAAACCTTCAGAAACTGACATTAAAGAATTCTTATATCCTGGAGTTGCAACTATTATCTGTTATCCTGAATCTAATAATTGGAAGATGAAAGCTTTTCTTATTGAAAATGACTGTTACACTGAGATGGAATTGGTTAAAGTTTAAATAACGAAACGAATATAAACATCAAGTGTTTAATCATTAGACACATAAGGTTGAGGGATTAATGATCGAATTTGGAAATGTTCTACTAATTTTAGTAATTGCTTATTTAATGGGATCCATCCCATTTGGTTTCTTTGTCGTTAAATTAATCAATGGCCGCGATGTACTGCAGGTGGAGTCTGGGAGGACGGGGGGAACCAATGCCATGCGTGCTGCTGGTGTTGGAGCAGGCATCTTAACCGCGACACTGGATGTTTTTAAAGGCGCTGCCACTGCCTGGGTTGTCAGTTGGCTGGCTCCGCAACAACCCTGGATTCAGGTGAGTGCAGCATTATTAGCAATTATTGGTCATAATTACTCGATATTTTTGGTGCATCGAAAAGATGGAAAATGGGCTTTACGTGGTGGTGCGGGTGGTGCAACTGCACTAGGGGGTGCGATCGCTCTTTGGAATCCGATTGGATTCATTATTCTTCCTGTTGCTTTCTTGATTTACCTTTTTATTGGATATGCTTCGGTAACTACTATGAGCATTGCCTTTATCGCCATGATCGTCTTTATCATAAGGGCAATCATGGGATTATCGCCCTGGGCTTATGTGATTTACGGTGCACTGGCCTTGTTGGTGTTAGTCTGGGCTTTACGCCCTAATATCAAACGGTTGATTGAGGGGACAGAACGCGTTGTAGGTTTACGAGCAAAATGGTTAAAAAAGAAAGTCTTCAATGAATAAAAAAAGCTTTTGGCTTTTTTTATTCATCAACGATATCGTCATCAAATTCATCAAAAGGTGAATCTATGAGGTCGATACCTTCTTCCAGAGCATATTGATTGAGTAGGTACCTGACATTGTTTTGATGCAGGGAATTACCCAGTCCCGCCAGAACAACCCGGCTTTTACCACAGCTTTCAATATCGATAGAGGATGCGGCTCGCAGTGGATATTTATTTAGTAAAGCATCTTTAACTTTCTTTTTGAGTGTCTTTAAATAATTAATATTTTGCTGAATGGTCTCTTCAATCTCACCACGGAGAATGATATCGCCATGACCCTGGATAATATTCTCTAATCCAAGATTAGTGAAAGATTTTAAAGAATCCATTAATTTTTCGATATTTCCTTTGACAAAATATGGGATCGGTAAAAATGCATCAGCTGCAAAAAGGACTCGATCTTCTTCGATTAAAACTGAAATTCCATCTTCACTATGCCCGGGTGTAGGAAATAATATCAGATTCTTTTTACCTACCCGTAATGACATGTTGCCACTGTCAAATGTGAGATGTGGGTAGACTAATTTTACAGGTTTAAAAATTGGATTTTGCTGAATCGCTTGATCCAATGACGACTGACCCTGTTCTAATTGAAGTTTTCTGCACAACTCGTGACTGATAATTGTTGCTCCAGGGAAAAAGCAATTTCCCCAGGTATGATCAGCATGGTAATGTGTGTTAATGATGTATTGCACCGGTACTTCCAGGTGATCTTCAATGTAGTTTCTCATTGCGATCGTTTCTTCTGGAACTGGTAATGTGTCAATAACAACCGCCCACTTAGGTCCAGTGATGACCCCAGCGGTTACTTGTGCATAAATTTCACTTTGAAACCAATATACATTCTCAGATACGCGTTCTCGCTGCATCTATTAATCTCCAAATTTAGTATCTTTTCGTTATTTAACAATTAAGAAGAATAGCACATTCAAATTAAAAAGTCAAAAAATCACTCGAACCTATCAAGTGGATGTTCCAGGTCTTGCTCTTCTTTTGTTAAGAATGGCAAAGCCATGTACCCTTTTTTCCAAAGAAAATAACCGACCAATAATACCAAAGAAAGTCCAATAATACTACCTAATAAAGGATAGACCCAATTTGATGGTTTATCCGAATCCATTGGTCTGGGAGGTGAGGTTGGTTTTGGTAGGATCGTTGAGCCTGGTACTGGTGTCTTATCAGGTGTTCCATCGTCTGGAATAACAGTAGTCTGACCATTCTCAGTTCCTGGTTCAGGGTATCCACCGTCCACCTGAGTGCTTTCTCCTGGTATTGGATAACCTTCACTGGGTTGAGTCGCTCCACTTGTTAATATAGGATTTCCACTATTAGGAGTGAGATTAGCATTTGTTGGGGCTGGGTAACCACTTGGATTTGTACTCACAACGAATTGAGTTCTGGTTGGGCTACGATAAGGGATGAGGAACGGTGTACGTGTTCTGGTGGCTGTCTGAAATCGTGTGCGTGTAGGTGTAAGCGTGGCAGTTCTCGTTGTGGTGACGGTAGGTGTATGGGTGATGGTTGGAGTAAGTGAGATTGTTGGAGTTAATGTATTTGTGATGGTTGGTGTTAGAGTGATTGTTGGTGTCAAAGTAATCGTTGGTGTCAGGGTAGGGGGAATGGGCGTAGCACTGATAATATTGGAATATACTGAAAGCAAATTAGTCCCAATAATCTCCAATCGGTAATCATAACCGGTCAAGTTAATGACATCATTATCCACAAAAGAATAATTTGCGCCAGAAGAATTCGTGCCCGTATGAACTATGAATGGACTTACCTGATCAAATGATAAGGTCCCTGTTTGCCTTCTTTGTACATAAAAACCGCTGGTATTTAATTCACTGGCAGTCGACCAATTTATTGTCACCTGCATATTACCAGGTGTAGCGGTAAAACTCGTAAGGACAGCCGCAGCTGGTTGACCAACCAATCCCACCACAAAAGGTGTGTAATTCAGATCATTGGATATGCCTGGTCGACCTGATGCATCAATCTGCACGGATATCTCTTTATTTGTGAGATTACAGTTTGTCACCTGACCACTGGCTCCACCTGCAGATGGTCCGTTAGGAACTTGCCCGGTTGTATTCCAGCCAGTTGTGATCAACTGATCAGGGTCATACCACCATAATGGGTATAATGCCGGATTGCTCTGGGCACAGTAAGTACTTGATTCAACATTAGCAATACAGGCTGCATTGAGGTCATATTTCATGAATATATTTAATTCCTGAATGTTTGTTAAACCATTTGCCAGAAAAATATCGTAGTAATTATTGCAGGGAACCAAAGTAGATGTAGACCCAGAGTTAAGGAATGGTGTATTGGCAGCATTATTACCGTGATTTATGATGAATATGTCAAAATCCGGATTGTCTGGGTTTGTTGTTGGACGTTGAACGGCAATACTATTTTCAAAGTATGATTTCTTTGTGGACGTTACTGTTACGAGTTGTGCCTGCACGCCAGGATTTGATAAGTTATCAATAATTGCGCTTCCCAATCGTTTTCCAGATTGAGAAGTACAATCCGGTGCTGCCACAGCTGGTAGAACCCCAATTCCCCAAAAATTGTGATCCACCAATCCGAGCTCTTTGACACCACAACTCACCTGCGCACCGGTACGGTTATTGAAAATGTTGTTTGCTGAGGCAATAATTTGTCCAGTTCCGGAGGCATTCGGTTTAATGATGGCATATCCACTGTTATTGGTAATATTATTGAAACGAATTGTTAAAATTCCCTGATTATTGATAATACGGATGGCGTCTTTACCATTGACGAGATTAGTTGAAAATATGTTAATATTTTGTGAGCTATCAATGACCAATAAGTCACGGTTCTGAAGACTGCAGAATCCGTCATTAATGGATAAATTCTGAACGGTGATTGCATTATTTAATAGTAATGCGGGTTGTGTGCAGGTAAAAGATTCACTGGTAATCGCAGCATTGTTATTTCCTTGTAATGTGATGGCTTTATCGATCAGCACAGAATTACTTTTGATCGGATAATTACCAATCACATTGATCGTCGAACCACTATCCACAACATCAATGGCATCCTTTAATCCAGTTCCAATGCCAGTTGCCAGATCATCTTTTGAATTTATGTAACACGGAATATTGGACCCACAAGTTGATGCATCTTTGGCTATATAAACCGAGTTACTAACAGGAGAAATGGATAGAAAATTAAATGATTGTTCGGTTTGAGACCAACCAGTCTCATTTCTTTCAAAAACTCTGATTAAGGTTGAACCACTCAAACTGGCAGATTTCCCTAACCGGAAATAAAAATCCAAAGCATCCCCAAAGAAGTTGGTTGTCAGTGCAGAAGAAACGCCTTTACTCAATACATAGTTTGTTGGTATTGGTCCACATTGAGTTGTGTCAGTAGTATAGGTAGCTCCAGATAATTTACCAATTAATTCAAAGTCGACATCCGAAACCGCCCAATTTGCTGGTGTGAATAAACAAACTTGAACATTGATATCTGGGGAAGGAACGTAATTCAGTAAATCAAAACTCGTCCGAAAATTTAGTCTCTGGCCTGCTGCACAACCGCTAATTGGGCAATTACTGGGGCTGATCATGGAAATGGTTGAAGATTGCAAGGGGGAAGCAGGAACACTGGCGACTGAAATTGCCAAGCCAAGCAAAGCAAATATCCAAATAAACCAATGTAAATTGCGCTTTTTCATTCAACCTCAAATGTGGAGTCTGATAAAACGATTATACAGTATCCATTTATAAAGAAGAACAGATATCGGAGATTTATTTTTTTGATTGATTTTTTGGATGCACAAAAGATTTTTTAAGACAAAACTTTGCTCAGGAATAGTTTAGTGCGTTCGTGGGTTGGATTTGTGAACAACACATTGGGTGGTGCTTCTTCAAT
>JACZIY010000294.1 GCA_014860845.1 Anaerolineaceae bacterium | reverse complement strand
GCTGTATGATGATTCTTGAAAACCAGGGTCAACAAAATTCCAACGAGAAGAATGAGTATGGCACTCAACCAGAATGCCGGGACAGGTTCGAGGACCTGACCCAGCCAATTGGCTACCCATATCTGTAAAATGAGCCCAACGCCAAAGCCCAAAATTGTGGTTTCTTGCTTCTTTATCTTAAAGGCATTGACGACAATCAGATACCCCCCCAGAAACCAGATAGCCATCCATATAAAAATCAATGAAGCATCCAAAATTCTTGTGATTATGAGTTCCATAAATCGTTCCTGATCATCATACCTATCTTACCAGGATTTCATTCTCATCAATTTATCATAAAGATCTATCTGTCCCCTGGGTATCAACAGATTGATATTGTTATTCTGAAATGAATACACAGGTTCATACGCATCCAGAATGGGATACACAACCTTATCCACCCATAAATTGTTTTCCACCCAAAATGAATCCTTTTCATCTTGAGTAATCGTTGAAATGGAATCCAAAATAATCGCTGAAAATTCATGATTGGTCAACTTTTGATGAAATTCATCCAGATAGGGTGTATTTTTGCTCATGACCATTTCCATCAGGAATACCTTCTCATAATCCGGGACCACACCAACACCTTGAATATCACCAAAGGTGAGTAACTGCCGTTCGGTGATAAACAATACATCACCGGGTTGCTCTGTTATCAGATCCAACGCCTGTTGTAAATGTGTCACATCATTCTTCTGTGCGATCACATCCTGAAAAGTCCAGGTCGTGTTTTTCTGGAATGCTAGAATCACCGGTACAGCCACAACCAACGAAAGCAAGCCATAATACAATTTACTTTGGCCAGATGGTTGATCATCATCAAACATATAACGATTGAACAAGATCATGCTGGTGATCACCACCCAGAAAACCAAAAAAGCATCCAGGTTATGCAGATCACCGCCACCACCGATTTTGACGCTGACAATCACCCCACCCAGCCCAAACACAGCCAGAATCCCCAGCAGTCCCAGGGTTCTGATCCAATGATAATATCGGCTTAAACCATTATTTACAATCTTTTGAATCGTCAGGATAGCCAGCGGAAGAAACACAATGAAAAAGCCCACGATTATGCCTGGTTTATAGGTAGCATTGGGCAATAACCGGCTCCAGATCATATACGAGGAGAAACTGGATGAAAACTGTTCAACATTGTTCCCGGAAAAAAACGCATAAACCCGATTGGCAAGCAGTGCTGAACTACCCCCAATCACACACCACAGCAGCGGATATCTAAGATATTTAAACCAGTTTACACCTCTGGCTGGTGATTCCAACAGGTAGAGGGTCACAGCCAATAAGGCTGGAACAGGAACCCAATTCACCCGGCTCATTCCTGCCCAGATGGATGCGATCAAAACAAATAGCATGGTTTGCCAGGGACGCCTGGGGTTATACCCCAGCAAAACCAGAATAACGCACACCATCAGGTGATAATAGACCGCTCCCTGGAAGAAAAATAAGAATAACCACAAACCCAAAATCCAGGCAACAAATTTGTTGGCAGGATTAATCCTTTTCACCAGACTATAACTACCCAAACCAACAAAGAATATCCACACAATCACCTGCCAGAAACGGTGAATAAGGATCGATTGAGATCCCAGCAGGAAGGGGATTGATTGCAGCAAATATCGGCTGGGATGCAGGACAGGTAGTGGAAATCTCTCCCCATAAATGGATGAACTGAAGAACAAGGATGCATTGAAATAGCGGCTGCCCTCTGACCATCCCAGAGAGAAAGGAGCACTCTGCACTTCCGGAACAAATGACCCAATCTTATACAGCACACCAACAACCACCAATAGCATAAGGAAATTCAGGCTTGCCAGACGTTTTCGTTTGGAATGCTGCAATAACCACACCCCCATCCCGGAAGCCCACAGTAATAACAGGAATTTTCCACTTTCATGGAAAACAATTTGCGTTGGATACAAAAATGGTACAAGAGATGGGATACAAACTAACAACCCTGAAAAAAACAAAATCAACCATTCCGGCACATTGGTGGTTTGATCGTGAAATCTATTCAAATTGATCTTGTTGAAAAGAACCAAAGTCAACAAAGCCAGCGTAGCTGTAACCAACACCACAAAAAACCATGTGCCAGTATTATTGCGCCACTGGTATAAATACCAGCCAGAACAAACTATCACAAAGAACAAGTACCATCGCCAGAAAATTCGATCGGTTACCAACATAATTCGATCACTCCAAAACCAAAGGATTTTCTTCCGAGATTTTTGTAAATGTATCGCCACTCAAAATACTGGAGACAAAGAAAGCTCCGGGAATACTTCCTACCAACATGAGAACCCGCATGATCAGAGCAATACTCAATCCAGTGGGATCAGAAATGCCACCAAAGATCGTGAATAGATTGATAAACGAGACCTCCTGTAATCCCAACCCATTGATAGAGATGGGAATAAGGGTAATGAAATAGGTCAGACTCCACAACCCGGCAATTTTCCAGAACGGTATTGCTTCCTGCATCCCAACTACCAGGACATCCACGATCAGAAATGTACACAGCATATGAATAAATGTGAAAAACAATGCCAGCAACAAATATCGCGGATGATGGATCCAATAGGCAAACGAGCTGATAATTTTCCGAAAAGCCGCTTTGATTTTTATCATGATCTTATTTTTCACCAAGTATCCACTGGAGAAGATCATAGGACGATCAGAAAAGCTCGTTATTTTTTCCAGATTTCCCAGAACTGGAGCCAACCCCAATGGAGCGACCAGCGCCATACCGGCCATACCAATCAAACGATCCACCATCAAAGATGCTGCTGCCAGTGTACCACCGATCCCCAGACGCATTGCCCCTGCTAAACGCACCACATCTCCGCCAATGGTGGTGGGTAAAAAGTTGGCCGCAAACAACCCTGCAAAGGTTAATCGCAGACTGTCTTTCCAGTTGACTTTGATTGATTCGATCTGCAGCAAGACATGCCAGCGGCCAAAGGTAGCCAGGCGGGAAATAAAAATCAGAACGATAACCAAAACAATTCGTCCGATGGTTAAATTTTTAAGACTTGCCAGTAAATCATCCATCCCCACTGAATAAAATAGATAAACCAGCAGAACAATGGAGAGAATTGTCCCTACTAAGCGGATGAAAAATTTCCATTTGGAATGCTGGTTTTTGACCATTCAATACCTGATTACAAATTGGATCTTAAAAAAAACTGGGGGTTCTGCTAGTTGGATTATACCGTAGATAAATTTTCAAAAACACACGTTAATAAAAATTACATCAATTCACTTTGTATATTAATTTCATTACCACAAAGTTTATGCTACAATTTTTTGGGAGAACATATTCGCAACATGTTCAAAATCAACCAATATCTCATACATCTCTGCCCGCAATAATACCTTATTGTGCTTTCAACCACTGAAAGCTTATTGT
>JACZIY010000293.1 GCA_014860845.1 Anaerolineaceae bacterium | reverse complement strand
GAATCAAATAATTCCAGAGAAGGAGAAAATCGATGGATAATGGACCATTAACGAATACCCTCAGCGAAACTTCAAACTATATGGCCTGGAAAGCTGATGAACCGGATGGCGAAACCACATATCATTTGGAGTTAAATAATATAACTTTACATTTTTTCAAAGAAGAGTGGGTCGAATTTTTAGAATTAATTGCCAATTTAACGAAATCAAAATAAATAATTAGCTGTTTTATTACTAAACAGCTAATTAATTTGAAAGTCACACGAAATTTAGTATCTTCCTCTTGGTTGATATGGCTGTTTGGTTGGTAATTGATCTTCGCTTACTTTTTCTATTTTTACTGCACAAGCTTTGAATTCCGGAATTAAAGCCTCTGGATCTAATGCGTCATTCGTCAGAAAATTTGCTGCCGCTTCTGCAAAGTGGAAAGGAATAAAGACAACTCCTGCGATCGTTTTTTGGGTGACATTTGCTCGTAAAACTACTTCACCACGCCGGGATTGCACTTTAACAACATCCAGGTGGTTAATATTATATTTCTCAGCATCCACAGGATTAATTTCTACTAATGCCTGTGAATATAAATCATCAAGCCATGAATTGCGTGTTAATGTTCCTCCGTGCCAATGTTCTAATACCCTACCTGTATTAAGAATCAGTGGAAACTCATTGTCTGCTTCTTCAGCAATGGGTTTGAATACTAGAGGAAAAAATTTTGCTTTTCCAATGGGGAAGCTTTCAGCATAGAGGAAGGGGGTTCCCGGATGGTTTTCATCTACTACTGGAGTTTGAAGACCAGTTTTTTCGATTCGGGAGTACTTGATTCCCCGATAGGATGGCACGACGGCGCCAAATTCATCCATGATTTCTTCCGGGTGCGCGTAATCCCAAAAAGCAGAATTTTGTCTTCCCAATAATTTTTCGACTCTCTTGGCCAAATCACATATGATTTGCCAATCAGGACGGGCATTTCCTAACGGTTCGATCGCTTTTCTAACACGCTGAACTCGTCGATCTGTATTAGTGAAGGTTCCATCTTTCTCTGCGAACGTGGTTGCAGGTAAGAAAACATCCGCGTAAGCTCCAGATTCATTGATAAACAAATCCTGGCAAACGACAAATTCCAGTTCCTGCATGTGTTTATGTGCTGCATTCAAGTTTGGTTCTGTCATCATCGGATTTTCACCCATGATATACAAACAGCGAACACCACCTGGATGTGCATTCGATAAAATTTCTGTGGTTGTTAATCCTTTCTCTCTATTTAAACCACCTGGTTCAATATTCCACGCTTTTTCAAAAATCAAAGCAGATTGCTCGTCATCCACTTCCTGGTATCCAGGATAATGCCAGGGCATTGCACCAGCATCTGACGCACCCTGAACATTATTCTGTCCGCGCAATGGATTTAAACCAGTTCCATGCTTCCCGACATGACCTGTCAATAAGGCAAGATTTATGAGGCTGTGGGCGTTATCGGTACCATGTGTGGATTGAGATATCCCTAAAGCCCAATAAATGGCTCCACGTTTCGCATTTGCGTACAAGCGAGCAGCCTCGATGATTTTTTCTTTTTCCACACCTGTTATGGATTCAACATAATCTGGGGTGAATTTTTCCATTGCTTTAGAGAAATTTTCAAAATTTTCTGTCCTGGTATCAATGAATTCTTTATTGTAAAGATTTTCCTTTAAAATTACATGTGCCATGCCTGAAAAAACAGCAACATCAGAACCCGGTTTTTCAGCCAACCACAGTGTGGCATAATTCACCATCTCGATTCGACGTGGATCGACAACGATGAGTTTTGCCCCATTCTTTTCGATCGCTGCTTTCATCTGTATAGAAATGATTGGATGTGTCTCGGTCGTATTCGAACCAGTGATAATAAAAACATCTGTATCCATGATCTCTGCAGCAGTATTGGACATTGCAGCAGAGCCAATCGCTTTTTGCAGAGCGACCACACTACCAGCATGGCATAAACGCGTACAATGATCAACATTATTGCTGCGGAATAAAGCGCGGAACATTTTCTGTAATAAATAATTATC
>JACZIY010000292.1 GCA_014860845.1 Anaerolineaceae bacterium | reverse complement strand
AAAACGGTTGGTTCCAATGCCGACCACCGAAACTTTAACGCCTGTTTTTCCCAGGGTGCGATATTTCATTCTTAACTCCTATGGTCTAAATTAATCAATTTTTCCATTGTCATTATTCTTTTCGGGATGTTGATCTAATTTCCCTTTGCCCAATTGCTGTGAGCGTTCATACGCAGCCCAGATCGCACGAGAAACGGCTGTCCTGAAGCCAGCTTTTTCCAGATAATAGAGTGCAGCTGCTGAGGTGCCACCAGGTGAAGTGACTTTGTTTCTGAGATCAGCAACATGCACAGATTGGCTTTCGTAATAGTCCACCGATCCCCGAATGGTTTCGATCACCAATTGTTCAGCAACATAACGAGAAAATCCCAGGTGAACAGCAGCGTCCATGAAGGCTTCCATGAATAAGTAGACATACATGGGACCGGTACCGGATACTGCGGTGGCCATGTCCAGATAATATTCCTCATCCACCTGAACATCTTCTCCCAGGGCTTGCAGCATCAAACGGGCTTTTTCCATTTGATGGTCAGAAACGCTAGCAGGCGCAAACCAAACAGTGATGCCTTTGCCAATTTGCCCGGGTGTGTTGGGCATGGTTCGCACAACGACATTATGTGACAATCCTTTGGAAATTTTCTCAATCGATGCGCCTGCTATTATGCTCACAACGACGGCTTTTGAAGGGATATGCCCGCTTAATTCCGATAGAATTTTTTCAAGGCGCTGCGGTTTGACAGCCAACACCACGACATCGGCATCATCTAAAACCTCAAGATTATGAGCGGAGGTTGTAATGCCATATTTATGATTCAATTCTTCACCACGTTCGGGACGTGGTTCAGATGCATGAATATTCTCTGGTGATGTCAGGTTCTGACGTAATAAGCCACCGATAATGGCTTCTCCCATGGCTCCAGCGCCAATAATTGCAAATTTCGTTTGATTACTCATGATGTAATTCCTTTTACTAAGGTATAGAAGTCCAGCGGCCATAAATTGCCATGGAGATGGCATTCTTGCCGTTTTTCTCACTTAACACAACTTCACCTACAGAGGTGGTGCCTTTATGCTTTCGCATCATCTCTTCTAAACCGTAATAAAGAGTCAAAGAGGATGCTTTGATGGCATAAGCTGTTATTAGAACGAAGATTGGTTTATCGCTCAGAATTTGTCGGCAACTGTCCAACAAATCAGGCAGTATTTTGTAAAATTCCCAGACTTCACCTTTGGGTCCACGGCCAAATTTTGGGGGATCGAGGATGATGCCATCATATTTGCTGTTACGGCGAATCTCACGCTTGACAAACTTGAAAGCATCATCCACCAACCAGCGAATGGATTGATCGGATATCCCGGAGAGAGCCTGATTTTCCTGCCCCCATTGATTCACTTTTCGGGAAGCATCCAGATGCGAAACAAATGCGCCTGCTTTGGCAGCTGCCAGACTGGCAATGCCGGTGTAACCAAATAAATTCAACACATTTAAGCGTGCATTTGGAATACTGGCTTGCTGTTGAATCCAATCCCACTGCACTGCTTGTTCGGGAAATACGCCTAAATGACGGGAGGCAGATTTCTGAACCCAGAAAGTCAGGTTCTTGTATTGCATCTTCCAGCGTTCTTCCATAGGACGATGTTCAATCCAATGCCCACCATTTTTCTCGGCAGTTGGTAGAAATTCGGCATGGAGTTGATTCCACACTTTTTCTGGTTTGGACGGCTTCCAGATCGCTTCTGGTTCCGGTCGCTTGAGTAAATAAGTACCATAGCGTTCCAGTTTAGATCCATTCCCACTGTCGACCAATTCATAGTCTTTCCAGCCAGGGGAGGTAAGTAAATTAATTGTGGGTAAATTCATTGTTTATATCCATTTTTTCTCATCTTAATCATCCGCAGCAAATTATTAAGGAATGAAACGACGATTTTTTCCTAATTTTACAGGACAATATGATTTTCTTGTCTTCTCATTGTTGATCATTGCTCATCGACAAGCATTTCTACTAAAAGTATAATCGTAATATGTATTCAGGTATT
Source organism: Anaerolineaceae bacterium (assembly GCA_014860845.1). The sequence goes on along the minus strand of JACZIY010000292.1, from coordinate 2,719 downwards.
GAAATTGATTAAGGATACAAACGTAATTGCGAGATTTTGAGGATCTATGCAGTATAACTTTGATGAAATCATTCCGCGACGAGAAACAGAAAGTATTAAATGGAACCGTTATGGAAAGGAAATCCTGCCATTTTGGGTGGCAGATATGGATTTCCGCTCTCCACAGCCGGTCATTGACGCATTAGAAGCAAGAGTCAAACATGGGGTTTTTGGGTATCCATCGGAGAACCTGACTTTAAAAGAAACGATAAGAGAACGTCTGAGCAATTTGTATCAATGGAATATCGCAATCGAAGAAATCGTTTTTTTGCCAGGCGTTGTGAATGGGTTTAATCTGGTGATCCATGCACTTGCACAACCCGGTCAACAGGTTCTGATGCAACCACCTGTTTATCATCCATTTTTATCAGCTCCGCAAAATGCCGGAGCTCTTAGGAAAGATGCTCCACTTCAAATGGGTTCAAACCAAAGATATCAGATAGATTTTGACCTTTTTGAGAAGTCAATTGATGCAAATACCAGCATGTTTTTGCTGTGCAATCCACATAATCCAGTTGGCAGAGTGTTTACCGAAAATGAATTATTATCCATGGCTGATACGTGTTTGAAAAGAGATATTTATATTTGTTCGGATGAAATTCATGCTGATATTGTTTTCCCGGGTCATCGACATGTACCCATCGCGTCCTTCAGCCCAGAAATTGCCCAAAAGACGATTACATTAATGGCTCCCAGTAAAACTTTTAATATCGCGGGTCTGGGATTTTCCTTTGCTGTGGCTCAAAATCCGGAATTACGAAACAAACTGAAACAGGCGCGCGTAGGCATCGTCCCGGAAATGAACTTGTTAGGTTATACAGCTGCTCTGGCAGCTTATCAACATGGCGATGAATGGTTATCACAATTACTGGTTTATCTGGAAGGAAACTATCGAGTGCTGGTTGTATACGTTAAGGAAAACATCCCGGAAATTAAAATTACTCCCATTGAAGGAACTTATCTGGCTTGGCTGGATTGTCGTGATTTAGATCTGGATAAAAGCCCCTATGAGTTTTTCCTTCAGGAAGCTGGTGTAGCTTTAAATGATGGAAAGATTTTTGGACCTGGTGGAGAGGGCTTTGTACGCTTCAATTTTGGATGCCCACGCAGTATGATGATAGAAGGATTGGAGCGGATGAAACAGTCATTGGAGAACGTGAAACAGAAGGCGTAAGCATGAATAACGCTGTATCAAACTCATATCAGAAATCAAAACCATTCTTCCAGGGATGTCTCATACTCTTACTGGTCATTCTGGTTGTTTTCATCCTCGTCTGGGTTGGGTTTATTGGTGCAGGTGCATATTTGATCGTGGGTGATCGTGTCAAACCTGTCGATGCGATTGTGGTCTTAAGTGGCGATGAGGGGGAACGTGTGGAAGAAGCCATTAAATGGTATGAAAAAGGATATGGAAAATATTTTGTTGTCACGAAAACGCATACGGAAGATATAGGAGAAGGACGAACGTATAGTGAGATGTTGATGCGAATTGCGATTGATGCAGGTGTTCCAGCAGATTCGATTTTAGTAACAGAAGGAGAATCATCATCCACCATTGAAGAAGCGATGGCGGTGAAAGTTGTGGCTAATCAACGTAACATTTATTCCATATTGGTGATTACTGCTCCTTATCACACACGGCGAACACAGATCATCTTTAATCGAGAATTCAAAGAGACAGAAATTAAAGTTCTGGTTCATCCAGTAGAGGACAGCTGGTATAAACCGCTTACCTGGTATTTATCATCACTGGGTTGGCGTCAGACGTTGGCAGAATATGCCAGTCTGTTTCTGATCTGGTTTAAATCCTGAATTGGATAGGGGTTAATTTATGATGAAAAGATTGGACCAAGTATTACCTTCCATAATCGTCATACTATTACCTGTCCTGATGTCTCTATACCTGGATGTAACTCCTTATTCAAAAACAATCGAATCCCGCTGGCAAAGCTTAGCTTTACACCAGAATGCAACCCAAACAGAAGAATGGATTGAATTATCGCAGTCGATTTTGCGACAACAACCCTGGCAAGCCAATTTATGGGTCAGGTTAGCAGAAAAACAAATCCAAATCGGAGACCTCAATGACGCCATTCATTCTTATAAAGTGGCTGATTCAATCTCACCATTGACGGTTGATCAAACAATTCTCCTGGGGCAGGTCTATTGGGATGCCAATCAATTGGAGAATGCTTATGCCACATGGCAAAGGATTATTACTCAAAAAGATTTGAGGGCTGAAAATTTATCATCATTAGTGCAGATTCAACAATCAAAAAACGATTGGTTTGGCGCCTATCAGACATTATTGAAATGGAAGGAAATCGATCCTGAAAATAAAGATCTTGTTCTGCCTCTGGCTTTTTCACAAATTATTTTTGAACCGGAAGCAGCCTTAACAACCATAACCAAATCGAACAATCGCAAAATTCAATCTCTACTCCCTGAAATTGAAATAATCATACAGGAAGAGAATCCTGCGTATGAAATGGTTCTATCCGGGAATCTATTGGCATCCAGCGGTGAATGGGATTATGCGAGTGCTGCTTATGCATATGCAACGCGTCTGGATCCTGAATACGCGGAAGGTTGGGCTTTGTATGGAAATGCATTAATCAATTCTGGTAAAGATGGCTATTCGGCTTTGAACAAAGCTATAACCATTTCACCTAAATCGATT
>JACZIY010000291.1 GCA_014860845.1 Anaerolineaceae bacterium | reverse complement strand
CAATGCTGCTTTTAACATACTAGCTGATGGCTGATAGGGAATAAGTTGAAAGTTGAGAGTCAAAAATTGGTTGACAACTGACATCTCTTGCAGACAGATTTTATAATTTCTGTTAAAGTGGAGAAAAGGTGCGTTGCACTTTGGGATTATAAAGTTAAACAATTTTGATCCAGATGATTGATCATCCTGAATCCAAAAGTGCATCGCACCTTGTATTTAGATGAAATTTATGGAAAGGTGAAATTTACTCCTACCACCTCAATCATTCTTGTATTCTTCTCAGATGAAAGTTAAATGGTTTATCCATATGAGCATTGCACCGTTGTGATAGTGGGATTCGCACCCCGTATTTGGATGATATTTAAGGAAAGATGCAATGCACTCCTGAGAGACTTATGAACACAACAATTCCACAGATCCGGGATATCTGATGCATCCCCAAGTGCAATGCACCGGTTAGAAAACTTACCCAAATGGAGGGGGACAGGATGTAATTTTTTTGTTACCTTTGAGATAGAATTTATCCATTAACAAGGAATCAAAAACATTATGTTAAAGTTTCGTTATTTGTTTGATAATCCTGATCTAGCGCGCATGTTGGTGAAGAATTGGGACTATGATGAGGAATCCGAAGAATTGTTCCAATATTTTCGGATTTCGGCTAATGCCATTTACCCTTTACGAATTCAAGGCGAGACCTGTTATTTGCGCTTCAGCCCGGTTTCGGAAAAATCGAAAGAAAATATAAGGGCAGAGCTGGTGTTTTTGGATTATTTGCGTGGTCAGGGGTATCCAGCCATGGATGCTGTAAGATCCAAATCAGGAGATTCATTGGTTCAGAAAGATACCCCATGGGGGGAATATTATGCCTGTGTGTTCAAGCGAGTGGCTGGAAAACAGATCAGTCAGACGGCCTTCAATGATGAAATTATGTATGCGTATGGCTCAGCCCTGGGAGAATTGCACGCACTTTCCAGGAAATATACGAACCCTGGCGTGAAACGGTGGACACATAGAGATGTTTTTGATTGGATTGAAATGACATTGGCTGAATTGGGGTTGGATCAATTACCTATGCAGGAATTGGCTTTACTGAAGAGAGAATTTGACCAGTTAACTATTAATCAAGAAAATTATGGGTTGATTCACTTTGATTTTGAACCGGATAATGTGTTTTACGATGAAACCAGTCAGCGCTGCAGCGTGATTGATTTTGATGATGCCATGGTTCACTGGTTTGTTATGGATATTGTGCAGGCACTGGAAGCCATCCGTGATGAAATGGACCTGGATGATTGTTCTCATCAGGAAGCAGTCTTTTTGAAAGGCTATTGCAGTCAATTTGATGTTGATGAGGAATTACTTTCGATGCGATCGGTTTTCCGTCGCTTTGCTGACTTATATCAATTTGTGAGGGTTGCCCGAGCAATACAGGAGCAATGGGAGAATGAGCCTGTCTGGATGGTTGAACTAAGGGAGAAATTAAAAAGAAAAATGGATGAAATTAGAGTAAGTTTCCTGAAGAACCAAATGGATTAAAAGATGGATATTCGATTGTTTTTATAATTTGGTAAAAGGACAAGTTATGAATAGAGAAGAATCAGTCAATATTTG
>JACZIY010000290.1 GCA_014860845.1 Anaerolineaceae bacterium | reverse complement strand
GGTGATAATCAAAAAACTACAAGGCTATACCCCCTTGAACAAAACTTTTTAGATAAATTAATTATATTATTAGTAAGTATGAAATTCAATAAGGGAAATAATGGTGTTAAAGTAAAACGATGTTTTCCTTGCAGAGTTTAGCATTCACATTTTCACCGTGCTTTTGAAAGGGGGGTTTGGCACGCGCCAGGGGGTCCTTCGGAAACAGTCTTCGCCTGACAGCTCGACACCTGCGGCGGACGTGAAGTCTGCCAGCGCTGTCTGGGAAGGAGATCGAGTCTAATGCTAGGTGAGCTTGGGAAATAACTTCTTATATTGTGGTGGGGAGATTCGGGAGATGGATGCTTGAATTATTAGATTAGATGTTTCGATGGATTACCTGTATTGATAAGTTTTTAGGAATTGGAAGGAAACAATTTCCAGGAATTAAGATATGGATCGGCAAAGAAAATTTGGATGAATCCTTTTCAAAGGATATTCATAATAATTTTTGAAGAACAACTACTTGACTCTCGCATAGTAAATTGTATAATAATAAATACTGACTGACTAGTCAGTATAATATTTTATCAAGGTAGAATAATAAGAATGAATGGTAATGATAGCAGGCAAAAAATATTAAATGCAGCACTTGATGAATTTTCTGAAAAAGGATATGACGGATCAAGAGTAGAAGATATTGCTCAGAGGGCTGGAATAAGTAAAGCCTTAATATATTACAACTTTGATAGTAAGGAAATGATATTAAATGAAATTTTGGATGGAATCGTTCAATCATTAGTTGAACATCTATCCAAGATTTACTTGTCGGGGACTGAAGAAAAAAAATCAAAACCAGTTACAGAGGAAGAATTTATTGCTTCTTTGAACTATATTCTAGATAAAAGGAAAGAGATGACATTGTTGATCATGCAATCACTTGGTGCAAGATCGAAACAGAAAAGGATATTGAATATCTGGAATGAAATAAATTTAAAGTTAAGGTCCTCCATCTTAACCGAAAGGGGATACAGATCAGAACGATTTGAAGAAACGACCCAACGATTAATTGATTATTTTCTCATCTTTATTCCGTACATTATGTATGCAGTTTTAGGTTCAGATTGGATTCAAGATAATGAAATATCCACTTCACAAGCAAATTCAGCATTAAGCAAAGTATTTATTAATATCTACGATTGGTATTGGAAATAATAACGAGGTGGGATTTCGTCCCACCAAAATTTTTATCTTAAAACCTGACTGACTGGACAGTCAAATAACTGAAAGGAGGAATTATTGAACGAAAAAAAATTGAACACAAAAATATAACCAATTAAATTCTGTTCGGAGGAAAAATGAATAATAAAAAAGGTTATCTAGGTAGAAGTGTTTCAATCATTGGCGTTGGATACACCCCTATGGGTAATGTTCGAAAATCTCCTGAGATTCTTGATATGACGGAACGGGAGTTGTTTTCTTGGGCTGCCATAGAGGCGATGGAGGATGCAGGTATTGAAGCCAAAGAAATTGATGCTTTTTATGTTGGCCAAACTGGTCCAGCGAGATTTGCAAACCAATTAGCTACTTCAACGGGTCTGGCTGATTGGATAGGTATGCGAAATAAACCCAGCATTAGCCATGATGAGGCATGTTCAACTGCGAATGTAGGATTGCAACTGGCGGTAATGGCAGTTGCATCCGGTGTTTATGATATGGTTTTGTCTGGTGGAACAGCAGTCAATCAAGGGAAATTTGACCTAGGTTCTCTTCCCCACATGAGGGAAGAGTTTGATGATCTCTGGTTTACTATGAATGCATTGGCGAACGATCCTGCTTATCTTTATCCTGGTAGCGGTATGCTGACGCCATTAGATGCTGCTGCAGTTTCCTATGCAAAAAAATATGGTGTCTCTTTCGATCAGCTGACTAAAGCAATGAATCAAGCAGCAATTATTGCCAGAAAAAATGCAGTCAATAACCCAAAGGCTATTTTTGCACTACAGACTTACGAAGAAGAGGCTTCTAGTTTGGGATTTTCTTCTGCAGAGGAGTACTTCAATTCACCCTACAATCCCCCATTAGGAGTTTTACAACGCTTCAAACATACTTCACCGGTTGCTGATGGAGCTTCAGCATTAATAGTCTGTTCCACAGATAAAGCGAAACAAATTGTTAAAGAACCAATTGAAATTATTGGAATGGGTGCAAGTACGTCTTTTGGAAACCAGTTGGTTGGAACACCATTCAAAGGTGAGGTACAGGCATTCGAACAGGCATATCAAATGGCAAATATTACTGATCCATATAAAGAGGTGGAATATATGGCAATCCATGATTGTTCGGCCCAACATTATTTCACAACAACCGAAGCTGGTGGATATTTTAAACCTGGTGAAGGGTGGAAAGCAGTTCTTGATGGAAAGACTGCTCATGATGGGGAAAAACCTGTTAATACGACAGGTGGACGATTATCATGTGGACATCCATTAGCTGGTGCCGCAGGCATTGAAATTGCTGAAGCTGTGGGTCAAATGAAAGGAATAAACGGCCCAAGGCAAATGCCGAAACCACCAAAAGTAAGTGCAATCCAATGTTATGGTGGTGGATACCATGTCAATGTAACTGTGCTTAGG
>JACZIY010000289.1 GCA_014860845.1 Anaerolineaceae bacterium | reverse complement strand
TTGTTCCTTTGCGGGCTGGCGGAGGAATGCGTGTCAAAATCCTGGAAGCTCTGGCCAAAGGGATCCCGGTTGTGTCTACAACGATTGGATGTGAAGGTATTGCCATAGAAGATGGACGGGATATCTTGATCGCCGATACCGCGCAAGATTTCGCCGATGCAACCCTGAAATTGCTTGAGGATAAAGATCTTGCGAACACATTAGCACAAAATGGAAGAGCGCTTGCTGAGACGATTTATGATTACCGGATAGCCTATCAACCGATTAATCGGGTCTATGAGAAATTGAGTACAAAAAACTAAGATGCAAGCAAAGAAAATTAGGCTAACACCCGATAAGCTCAATGAGATCATTCTCCTGATAATTCTTTTGGTCAGTTATTGCTATTTCCTTCCCCGGTGGGCAGACCAGAGTGCAAATTCACGGATGGATATGATTGTCGCCGTAGTGGATGATGGCACTTTCCAGATTGATCCATATGTGAAAAATACAGTTGATTATGCCCAGTATCAAGGCCATTACTACAGTGATAAGCCACCCGGTGCCGCATTTTTAGGCATTCCGATCTATGCTGGCATAAAAATGTTTCTTCAAACCCCTGTAATTGAGCAATTAGTGATTGGCCTGACCAGCAATTCTGCTATTCAGGCAACTCTAAACCCGCAAGGCACAGGAATTTCCCTTGCAAAGCTTCGTTTTGCAATTGCCCAGGTGATAATAACCTATATGCTGGCGACATTACCGACTCTCGGGCTGGCACTTCTTCTATATCGTTTTCTGCGCAAGCTGGGTGTATCACCCAACTTAGGCATTTTAACTGTTGCAGGATATGGACTAATGACTCCTGCTTTTGCTTATGCTAATGCGTTTTACAGCCATCAATTAAGCGCCGCGTTGTTATTTGCCGCATTCTACCTCTCTTCAGACCAGAAATATATTGGTCGGATTTGCCGATTATTACCCATAGGTTTCTTATTGGGATATGCAGTAATTAGTGAATACCCCGTTCTCCTCATCGTATTCGTTCTTTTCGTTTTTACTTTTTACCAGCTCATTTCCTGTGGCAAATGGAAACGAATTGTTTGGGTAATTCTTTCCGGGCTTCCAGTTTTAATCGGTTGGTTAATATACAATAATGCTGTTTTTGGGAGTCCGTTTGCTTTAGGGTATGGATATTCAACTGCCTGGACAGTTCAGCACCATACGGGCTTCATGAGCATAACTTATCCTCATTTAGACGCAATCTGGGGGATAACGTTTGATCCTTTCCGTGGGCTCTTTATTCTCTCCCCATTATTGCTCCTTTTTATCCCCGGAATAATTGTTTGGTGGCGGAGCAACACCTATCGCGCAGAATGGTTTGTTAGCACATCAGTGATCGGATTAATGTTTTTGTTTACTACATCCTCCATTATGTGGTGGGGGGGATTTGCAATTGGCCCACGCTATTTCTTACCCGCACTCCCTTTTATGATCCCTCCCCTGGGAATTTTCCTGGCTCGAATGGGTCATTTAATAAAAATCCGCGTATTGGTAGGGATAATATTTCTTGGTTCCCTGGCAGCAACCTGGATCCTGACCCTGGCTGGCCAGGCATTCCCAACAGACACAATTCGTAATCCAATCCTTGAATACGCTTTACCAAACTGGCAATCTGGCAATATTGCCCGGAATCTGGGAACTATTCTGGGATTAAACAGTTTATTCAGCCTACTTCCATATGTATTTCTGATAATGGGCATCCTCGTTATCTGGACCTTACTGACAAAACGGGTAAACAAAATTTTAAAAACACAATCTTTTCACAATCCAGTTCCAACCCGTTCGATAACTTTATAGCTGAGTTTTTCTGATTACACCTTATGCAAAATCATAAATCATTTTTTCCGTCAAATTTGACAATATCCCTTTCATGGAAGCGGATAACCGCAAAAAATCATGCCGATGCCTGGTTCGTAACCGGGACTATCCTCATCGTACTATTTATAACCTCCTTGCCTTATTTATATGGATTTCTTTCTACCCCGGCAGATAAAAAATTTATGGGGATTATGTTAGATGTTCCCGATCATGCCCAATATTTTTCCTGGCTGCGAGATTTTTCTACTGCCAATCTTATTTCGAATAAACTGACCCCTGAGTATAACCGTCCTATTTTTTTTAATTTACTCTGGTGGGGGATGGCACAAATTGGTCAGGTATTCAATCTGGATTATATTGTTCTCTATCAGACTCTTCGAATTATTTCAACCGCATTAT
>JACZIY010000288.1 GCA_014860845.1 Anaerolineaceae bacterium | reverse complement strand
GACAAAATTCATTATTGACATTATTACGTAATACTGTTATTATAGAATTAACCAGGAACAAGAAAATAGGAAATCGAATATGTTAGAAAAAGCGCGCTATTTGATTAATGAACTGGCTAAACGAGCAGACACCACGGTAAGGACCATACGTTATTACACCAGTGAGGGCTTGCTCCCCCAGCCAGATACCGATTCAAAATATGCTTATTATGATGAAAATCATTTACGCAGATTGGAATTAATCCTGCGCATGAAGGAAGCCTATTTGCCCTTGAAAGAAATCAGACAGATCATGCTTTCACTCAGTGATGAAGAGGTAAAAAAGCGACTAGAAGAAGATAAATCAAATTTTTTATTGGATGAAGATGATATGGAAACTCCGATGTTCCTGGAAAAACCTGGAAAATCGGATGCACTGGACTACATAAGCAACCTCCTGGAAACACAATCCAAATACCGCACTGATAATTCACCACCAAAAAGACCAGCTCAGATTCAACTCAACCAGGAGAAGATGCAGATCCAAATACCGTTCTCCCCAGATGATGTTGAAAACTGGCAACGCATCATTCTGTCACCAGGAGTTGAAATGCACCTTCGTTATCCCACTGACTCGGATACCAACCATAGAATTCAACAACTCATATCGTTTGCCAAAAAAATATTCTTAAAACAATAGAAGGTAAAAATGGGAAAAAATTCACTTCAAATCTCCTTGAATTCTGAGCAAACATTGATCGCTCGGGAAGTCCCCTCTCAAAGAGTGTTGGAAATCACTGTTCAGGCACCCACCATTGAGACCACCAAATCCCGACCCCCGCTCAATCTGGCATTGGTGATCGACCGCAGTGGTTCGATGTCCGGCGAAAAATTGGAGTATGTCAAACAAGCAGCGGCTTTTGTTGTGGACCGGTTGGAAGAAAATGATCGCTGTGCGCTGGTTGCCTATGATGATCAAGTGCAACTGCTTTCCTCCAGCATCAAAATGACGGGTGCGAATCGAAATGAAATGAAGCACTTGATTCAAGATATTCGCATTAGTGGTACAACCAATTTGAGTGGTGGCTGGCTGCAGGGTTGTCATGAAGTAGCGGAAGCTGCAGAAGAGAAGACAATCAACCGCACACTATTACTGACCGATGGACTGGCCAATGTCGGGATCACCGATCTGGAAGAATTAGCCATGCATGCTCGTGAGTTGGCCAGCCGGGGTGTTACCACATCTACCTTTGGTGTCGGACTCGGTTTCAACGAACACCTGCTGGAAGCCATGTCCAATCAGGGTAGAGGCAATTTCTACTTTATCGAAACCCCCATGCAAATTCCAGATATTTTTCTGAAAGAGTTCAACGAGTTGGCAACCATCACCGCTTCCGATGTTGAGATTGAGCTGGAAATCCCGGCGCAGGTCAATGTTGAGTTGTTAGGTGGATGGGCAAACGAAAAGAAGGATGGAAAATTCAGGATTTTTGCAGGCAATCTCTATTCGGGTCAAACCCAGGAGATTTACCTCACAGTGCTTACCCCACCAGCTGCCGATAAAAGCGAACTGGACTTTTCAGCCAGATTAATGGCAAAAGATGAAAATGGTAAGGTGATCGAAGATAAAGCAACCTGGGTCTTCAAATATGCGGATGCTGAGAGTGTGCAGAAGGAAGATCGCAAGCAGGACGTTTTGGAACGCTATGCTTCAGTAGAAATGGCAGATCGATCCACCGAAGCTTTGAAATTGGAACGAGCCGGGGAAAGAGAAAAAGCGCACCGCTTAATGAATGCATCCATTATGGCTAATCAGCCATTTCTCTCTGAGGATAAGCTGGATGAATACAATTTATTGTCCAATCGTATGAGACATGGAATGGATGAGCAAGATAGAAAAACTACGCAATATGATAGTTATCTGAGAAAACGCAGACGCGAGGAATAAAAGTATCAAAGTCACTCGAAAAGGGGAACCTCCGTCAACCAGATCTGGAAAAATCTAGATCTGGTTGTTTATACATGCAGTTAGGTGACTAGCAGATAAAGAAATACTTGGAGGTTTTTCCACTTAATAATGTGAACAGATAATTTACTCTTAAAGAAAAGGG
>JACZIY010000287.1 GCA_014860845.1 Anaerolineaceae bacterium | reverse complement strand
CATGATCACCCACACCGCCATGATGATAGCCACCATGATCATCATGAAGGAGAAATACCCGACGACTGGCACACACATCCACACAAGCATGATTTCTTAAAACATGCGCATCCGCATTGGCCTGATTTACATCACAGACATCCTCACACTCAGAGCTGATTATTCATCGACTTCTTTTATCGATAAACCTGATCAATTGACCAGGCGAAAATCCATAATATGTCGGATGAAATGAGTCAAACCTCGCAGTTAACTTATGCATATCAAACATTCCAGGCGAGGTAATGATGTCAAACAATTTCATTGGTTTTGTAAAAGGTCTACTCACGTTTCGTTGGAAACCAGGAAAAGACCTGGTTGTCGTTGGTGTTTCATGGATATTGGTAGTGGCATCTTTATACACTGCCACCGTAATAGTCGGCGCAGAAACCGGGGGAGGTATTCCGTACTTCTTGCTATATGCGGTCGTCACAGCCACCCTCTTTGGTATAGGCTTGCCGGTTTATTGGATGGTGTTCAGGCAAAAACGCCCCATCCGCGATCTTGGTATAACCAGGAAAAATCTTTTGCTCAGCCTGATTATGCAGGTTGTGTTAGCTGGTATTATCCTTCCAGGTGGATTCAAAGATCTTGCGATTCCGCCTTTTGAGCAATTGGCACCACTCATTTGTTTGGCATTGGCTATAGGCTTTTTTGAAGCAATATTCTGGCGGGGATGGGTGTTGATGCGTTTGGAAGAAGCCTTTGGTTTCATTCCAGCTGCATTGCTAGGTTCGGTGTTATATGCAGCTTATCACATTGGATACGATATGCCCCTCAATGAAATGGTATTTCTATTCTTCATTGGCTTGATGTATGCAGTTGCTTTTCGTTTAACAGGCAGCATCTTTATTTTGTGGCCGTTATTTCAGCCAGGTGGGCAATTGATTACCCTGGTCAAAGAAGGTCTGGAACTGCCATTGCTTGCCTCTGTTGGATTTATTGAGGTGTTCATCGTGATGGTTGTGTTGATCTGGCTGTCCACAAGATATTTGAGAAAATACAATCCAAAAATGAAGTCGACCGCCACCTCAATTTGAAAATGTCGCATTCAAAAATGATTTTTAATCAAATGTTATCAGCTTGAGATGGGCAGGATAAATCAACTCTCTGTCCATCTTCAGTACTTCGCGATCATAGGTCAGATAGCCATTGATCTCATATTCCACATCACAGATTTCGGTGTAAATGGCAGCCACCAACCCTTTTTCTTTGAGGGCAATCAATTTTTCCATTAACTTGAGATACCAATCTGTCAGTTCTTGACGCGTATTCACCATCCGGTAAGCAAATAATTTCTCCACCTGCCAGAGGTGACCTGCGACCTTGAGACCAATGCCACCGAATTCGGAGAGTGCTACGGACCTTTCCTTCTCCAGGCGTGGCATGTCAGGTCCTACATATTTGTGAATGGAATAGATATCGCCATTGCCCTGATCAAACCAGCCGGAAGCCACATCTACTAACCGGGTTGGATCACTGGATTTGACCCAATCACCGATCTCGCGGGCATTGAATTGTCCCCAGGATTCATTGAACGGTACCCAGACCACGATGGAAGGATGATTGTGTAAATTTTTCAGCATTGCCTGTAACTCGCGTTTGAAATTCTCACGTACCAGCGGATCCTCCCTACCGAACCAGTGATAACGGTGATCATCCCGAATTTTGAGGTTGAGCAGGAATCCCATCCCCAGCACGATGGTGTGTGGCACCTTACCACCACAGGGCATATCCTGCCAGACCAGCATACCCAGACGATCGCAATGGTAATACCAACGCGCTTGCTCGACCTTGATATGCTTACGAATCATGTTCATGCCCAGGGATTTGCAGAATTCAATGTCGTAGCGTAAAGCTTCATCCGTTGGGGCGGTATAGAGTCCATCCGGCCAGTATCCTTGATCCAGCGGACCATATTGGAAGAGCGGTTTTCGATTGAGGTAAATTCGTGGAATTCCCTTTTCATCAGGTTGCATTCTAATTTCCCGGAAGCCGCAATACGAATCTATCGTATCCACAGTCTGGTTTTTGTACCTCAAAGTAATTTTTATATCGTACAAAAAAGGATCATCCGGTGACCATAGATGAGCTTCCGGATAGCAAAGGGTGATTGTCTCCCCTTCAGTACCCATAGCATTTACCAGAATATTCCCAGAATCTTGTAGTTCGATTTGAATCTTATGCTCCTCCAGCTCATCTGAAAGAGAAACCTGAACCTCCAACCGGGCAGGCTCAATGGCTGGGGTGATCTTGCATCCTTTAATGAACACCTCGGACAATGGTTCCAGCCAGACCGTTTGCCAGATGCCGGATACGGCTGTGTAAAAGACAAAGCCCGGCTTAAGTGTCTGTTTGCCACGCTCCTGACGGCCTTCGTTGGTGGGGTCATAGACTTTCACCAGCAACTCATTCTCAGCACCATAACGTAAAAACGTGGTCAATTCGAAGGAAAATGGATCATAACCTCCCTGGTGTTGACCCAGATGGTGCCCGTTGCACCATACATCTGTTTGCCAATCGACAGCTCCAAAACGCAACACAACACGATTGTGTTTCCAATCGTTTGGGATTTCGAAAGTCCGCTTATACCAGAGATGTTCGTTGGATTGGAGGGGCTTACCCACACCTGAAAGAGAAGATTCGATTGGGAAGGGCACCAGGATTTGCCCCTGGTAGTGCTCCGGTATTGCCTGGTCCTTTGGTAGTACAGCATATTCCCAGAGTCCATTCAGGTTCATCCAGTCAGCGCGCACCATCTGCGGTCGAGGATACTCAGGTAAGGGACAATCCGGGTCAACATCCTTTACCCAGCGAGTTTGGATCCTGCCGGGCACTGGCGTCCAATCTGTCCGCGTCAAGCGTCAACCTCAGCCAACATGGTTTGTTTGGGAATGCGCAGTAAAGGAAGCAGAGCCAATAAATTGATGGCAGCTGCAGCGTAATAAATGACCGGTGTGGGAATAAAGCCGGCTTCACCATTCAATATGGTAGGAATCCCAAAAGAGCGAATGAGAACTGAACCGATAGCCGGTCCGATCACCATGGGCAATAACACCCAAAAGACCATGCGCACCCCCTGGAACTGGCCACGCTGTTGAGTAGGATAAAGGTCTTTCAACCAGGCACCAGAAACGATCCCAAAAGCTGCCATGGCGACCGTCTGAAGTACTCCCGCCACCAATAGGAAGGGTATTCCACGGGCAAAAGAAAAAATTAATGCAGTTACTGCAGCTGAAAATGCCATCCAGAGAATAAAAGTGCGCCTGGGAATACGGTCAACCAGTATACCAAGGGGGATGGTACTGAGGGCTGTGATGATCAGAACGCCGCCCATAATCAGACCCATGGTGCCCTTATCATATCCCAGATAATGTTCAATATAGATCAATAAATAGGGAAAAGTCACCTGCCAGGCAACTCCGTTGATGGCGATTGCTAAAAATAATAGGAACAGAATCCGGTTCTTTCGGACCATCTCAAAACTGAAGGTTTTAAGAACCTCGCGCCAGTAAGGAGGACGCACTTGATCCTTTTCTTCCTGACTGACAGGAGCATCTTTTAGAAGCCAGCCACCAATGAGACCGGTCAGAGCAACAAAGCCACCCAGTCCATAGAAGAACACAAAATATCCAAATTGTTCAATCACCATCCCGGCCAGAGCAGTCGTTAAAATGAACGATACAAACACGCTCATTTGAATCAGTCCTTCCACCCGGCCGCGGTTGGTTGTATCAGTGATATCTGTTGTCCAGGCGCTGAAGCTGGCATCATTGGCGGTGGAACCAAAAAAGGTCATGACTGCATCCGCCACAACGACCATGAAAACGGCCACACCGATGGGACGGAGTAACGAAACAGCCGGAAATAAGGCTGTGACAATACCCCAGAGAATGTACCCGAACAAAATGTACGGGCGGCGACGACCCATGCGGGTAAATGTGCGGTCGGAAAGGGTTCCAATCAAGAGTGTTGTGACAGTGGCTGTGATAGCGCTGATGGCCACCATCCAGGCAATGGGGCGCGGATTAGGAGTTAGGGTATCGAAAACGAAGGTGTTAAACCAGGCGTTTTCGACTCCCCAGGCGATCTGTCCCGAAAGAGAAAGAAGAGCAATCACAAACCATGTACGGATAGGTAATGGAGTGCGCTGGAAGGCAGATGTTTTCATGAGAAATCCTTATGATGAGAATAATTGATTATTAATTATATTCTCAGTTCAGATCTGTTAATCCGTAATAGGGAAGGATAAATTTATTTTCCGACTTTGTTGGCGTATAATGTATTAATCCAAACCCATTTGCCAACCAGATGAAAGAAGAAAATCTCATTACCACCCCAATTGATAGAATTAACACCCTTCAAAAATATCTCGACATGAAAGGGGCATTTCAGTATTTATTTAAAAAAGCCATATTAATTCTAGCTACTATATTTGTTGGCACATTTATAACGATTGTTATTACAAACCGTGAGGTAGTTCTTGGTCTTGGTACAATGCAACCCCAGTTGGATACTACTATTCTCACGAATATAGAGAGAAACGTAAGGTATTTTCGTGAAGATAATCCTTCCCTGGCGTATTTACCTGAAGAAGAGTACGAAGCAGTAATCGAAGAATATCGATCAGGACTTATAGAAGCAACCAGTCTTAACAAACCTTATTTGATTAAACAACTATCATACACTTGGAATGCCTTAAAATTTAATTGGGGAAATTTAAGCCTAACCGATGCAAGACCAAAAGGTTGGATGGTCCATAAGGGCGCACGTTTTAGCCTGAATGAAATTATTCTTCAATACCTGCCGATGACACTCCTCCTGGTCGGTACCTCTTTCTTGTTGTTATTTGTGTTCGGTCTACCCTTGGCTTTGATATTAAGTCAGAACACCCATAAATGGTACGATCGTTTACTCACATGGATAGCACCGATTTCGTCTGTTCCCAGTTGGGTTATTGGTATTTTGTTGATTATGCTTTTCGCTGTTGAGCTGAAATGGTTGCCTGCTTATGGAATGTTTGATACTAAACCACCTGATGATGCATTGGGATATGTGCCTATCGTCTTAAAGCATATGATATTGCCGGTTACTTCCATTTTTCTGAGCATGTTTTTCCAGCTGGTTTATTCCTGGAGGACAGTTTTTTTGACCTTCAGCAATGAAGATTATGTCGATCTTGGAAAAGCCATGGGATTGAAACCGAAAAGAATGAGAAAAGAATACATTCTCAAACCGACACTTCCTTTTGTTATCACCAATTTTTCTCTAATATTGATCAGTTTCTGGCAAATGACCATGGCATTGGAAATTATTTTTCAATGGCAAGGTATTGGATGGTTGTTTATTAATTTAGGATTACCAAATTTCTGGGGCGAAAGCATGTTCCCTGGAGAAATCATCATTGCTATTTCTTTGATCGTTCTTTTTGCATATTTGCTTGGCATTACTGTATTTGTGCTTGATCTTGTCTATGTTATGGTTGATCCAAGGATACGTCTTGTTCGACCAGAACCAAAATTAAGCTCAATACGGAACAGATCAATATTTTCCAGAAAAAAGAAAGAATATGATGGCCGACCACTGCTTTTCATTGAAAATAAAGTTGCGAAATCTCGAAAATCCAATAGAGAAGGATTTCAATCTAGACTCTCTACATTCAGAAGAAATTTTAAAACTACATTGGCAAACATCAAGCGCTTTGCTTTAGAGTTCAAACGCTATCCCTCTGCCATGATCGGTTTGTTCATCATTGTATTATTAATTGTTGGCTCATTGTATGCTGTGATTGCATTACCCTATAAAGAAATAGGCATTGCTTGGCAAGGATCGACGTTGACGGGGAGAACAGACGTACCAAAACTTGCACGACCTGGATGGCTTTCTATTTTCACCAAATCCAGTAATCTTTCAACATACATTATTAATGATCAAAGTGAAAATGTAATCAGGATGGAGAAACCTCTTCAGAATGGGGGAAAACAAATTTCGATCGTGTATTTGTTTGATTATTTCTATTCAGATTTTCCATCAGAAATGAATCTATATTTGGACAGCAATTTTATTGAAAAAATACCATTTGCATCAATGAAATGGATCACGCCGGATGGAAGGGAGTTTAATCTAAAAGGTTTATCGATTGAAAATCAAAGAACATATGATTTTGAAGAAAATATTGCGGCAAGAAGATTGGTCTCCCAAAACGAGAATTGGGAACAATGGTTCAACTTTAGCAGAGTATTTCCGACACCATATTTTTATTTACTTTTCGCTGATCCGGACGCAAATACACCCAAAGTGATGAATGGTTTGCATCAATTGAGGATTACAGGTATCACTTTTGAGGAATTAAGCGATATTAGCACAGAACTGGTCATGCTTGGAGATGTCTATGGTATTGCAGGTACGGATTATCTGCGCCGTGATTTGTCAGTCCCGCTATTTTGGGGTATGCCTTTTGCCTTAATCATTGGATTATTTGGCTCATTGGCGACTTCCATTCTCTCAATGATGCTGGCAGCTACCGGGGTCTGGTTTGGGGGTTGGGTGGATGATCTGATCCAACGGCTAACAGAAGTCAACCTGGTACTTCCAATATTAATGATCAGTGTTCTGGCATATGCTTATCTGGGTATCAGCATCTGGACAATTTTCATCATTGTGATACTTCTAAATGTATTTGGGGCTCCACTTAAGAGCTTCCGATCGGTGTTGCTGCAAATTCGAGAATCTCCTTACATCGAAGCAGCACGTGCTTATGGGGCTAACAGCTTTCGTATCATTCTAAAATACATGGTTCCCAGGATTATTCCCATTTTGGTACCACAACTGGTTATCTTAATTCCAAGCTTTGTGTTTTTGGAAGCTACTTTGGGATTATTTAATATCAGTACCGGTTTACCGACATGGGGAACCACCATTTATCAAGGAGCAACCAAAGGGGCATTATACGGATCAAGATATTGGATACTTGCACCATTATCATTATTACTTGTATCCGGTTTTGCATTTTCACTATGTGGTTCTGCCCTGGAGAAAATCTTGAATCCGCGCTTGTTGGATGATTAGTCTGTAATTAAACACCTTATTATCCATAAAGTAAATATGACAATATTTTCTTATGTATAATAAATATATTTCAATCTGCGGTTGAATTTCTTGAATCCAGAAGGCTTTCAGGAACCATCATTTATTCCTATGAACCAAATAAACCAGAAACTAAAAGATATCCGATTAACGGCCCGATATTTGTTAAAGAAAATAATACTAATATTTTTAACGATATTTATAGGTACCTTTATCACCGTTTTAATGGTCAATCAACCCATGGTCACCATGTTTGGGCTATCGACACCACAACTTGATAAAGCAGTAAAAAAACAAATTGATTTGGTAGTTCGTGATTATCAAATGGAACACATTAATACCTTGATGCAATTGGATCAGGATCAACGTCAGGCAATTTTGGATGACTACCGAGAGGAATTGATTCTGGAGAGTGATATCAATAAACCCTATATTGTCAAACATGTATTATGGACAATTAACGCGCTAAAATTTGATTGGGGCAGGATTGGTGTCACAAATGTTGCTCCCATTCAATTTTTTGCTCAGGGTCGAAATCGTTTTAATTTAAATGAGGTCTTATTACAATACCTGCCAATGACCCTGCTTTTGGTTGGGGCTTCGAATCTAATCCTTATTTTGATCGGATTACCGCTTGCGCTCCTTCTCAGTCAAAAAGTGAACTCTCTTCCAGATCGACTCTTAACCTGGATTGCACCGATTTCTTCTGTTCCCAGCTGGGTCATCGGAATATTTTTAATTATGATTTTTGCCCTTCAATTAAAAATTCTACCTGCTTATGGTATTTTTGATAAATTTCCACCCGAAACCAAGTGGGGATATATTCCCATTATCCTCAAACACATGATTTTACCGGTGTCATCAATTCTGATCAG
>JACZIY010000034.1 GCA_014860845.1 Anaerolineaceae bacterium | reverse complement strand
AATCACACTAATAAACTATAAGAAATGATGAAATCTATTTAGTGGAAGTCTGATTATTACTTCAATTTCCTGGCTTCTTCATTGAGTGCCATATCTTCAAGCGTGGCAGGGACAAAATCCAGACCATGCGGCATGGATTTACCCTCAAGGTCAACATGGATGAAAGTGATAAAACCTCGCACAGCAAGTTTGCCTGATACTCTCACCTCAATCAGGCTGACAATCTTGGTTTCACCGGTAAGCACTACACGGCTGGTGAAAACCGGTAATTCCCCCTTGCGGATTGGATGGCTAAAAGTCATGCCATGAATTTTTAAACAGACGATATTCTCAGGCTTTGTCATTGAAGCAGCGGCGATAAATCCGCTTTCAACAAACCATTCTGCAGTCCGACCTGCATATAAAGTGCCATGATGATTCAGGTCTTCACCTTTAACTAAATGAACACTGGTATAAGTTGGAAAGTTCATATAATCCTTTCTTTTGTGAAATTAATTTATTGTAATCCTGTGATTATTCACGGTCAATTGTGCTTAGTTTGAGTTAGTCGTTATTCCTAAATTGTACGAATGTTATTTTTTCCCAACAATATCAAAAAAAATGTAATTATTAAGGCTTATCGGCTTTAATTTAGTGTGATTTCTATCACGGAACAGTATTTCTGGTCGGTTCGATAAGATTAAACATCTACCATCCTTCAACAACTGCTTTCCTCCCATCCTACCTACCGCGTCCACGTCTTCCCTCACGTACGCAAGTCAAACCATTTGAATCGATCATATTCCCAGGTAGATCGTCGGGCTTGTGACAACCGTAGGTGTCGAGCCGCCAGGTGATTAGTTTTCCGAAGGACCCTTTGGGGTGTGTCCTCCACTTTCATAAGCGCGTTTCGGCTGACCACTCCGCTACAATCACTCAAAATATACTCCTTTTTCAATTCGAAAAATGATCAAAATTTCAACAATTTTTTCTCTGACCACTTAAAGCAAAAAGGTTGAAACTCGCATTTCAACCTCTTTTTGTGGCTAGAGTGGGACTTGAACCCACGACCTGCGGCTTATGAGTCCGATGCTCTGCCAACTGAGCTACCTCGCCTATTTATGACCTAAAGTCGCACGAAATTCTACTACAACAGCCCCCAAATGTCAAATTTTCCCGAAAAATGTAACATATATTTTATATGACAGAATAAATAATCTGTCATATATATTGAGCATTTTTCCAGGAAAGAATCATTCAATTCTTCTCTTTTCGATTGAAATAAAAAAATGACACACTATTTCATCCAGCTGAACGCCCGATGCGATTCCTTCAATTCATCTTCACCCAGGATACCGTAAATGTCACCCGTAACCGACACAGAGGAATGCCCTAAAATCTGGCTCACTTCAATCAATGAAGCACCATTCTTGATCATTCCCCTCGCTGCTCCATGTCGCCAGTTATGCGGATTCCAATCATCTGGAACACCAGCCTTTTTTGCCAATCTTTTCATTGCCTGGTAAATTCCTGATACCGTAATGCCATGGATCTTATTATTGGTGCCACCTTTTCCAATCCCTAAGAATACATAAGGACAA
This sequence comes from Anaerolineaceae bacterium, assembly GCA_014860845.1. The sequence continues at coordinate 1,906 of JACZIY010000034.1, read as the reverse complement.
TCACATTCAGGCCGCACAGCCAACCACTCTTCTAAAGCCCGTTTAGTTCTACCTTGAAAGTAGACTTCACGGGCTTTTTTGTTTCCACCTCTCCCTTTTTCATGGACGACTGCCACACCAAAGATCAGGTCCAGATCACTCATTCTCAATCCCGCAACACCAGCAGCTCTACACGCAGTATCAGCCAGAAAAAGAACCATGTCGAGATCCCTGGGACTACCCTCTGCAGCGGCAATAATCTTGTCCCTGGCAGATTCCTTAATCCCTTTTCGAACAGCCTTCGGTTTAGGTGGAAGCTCCAAGCGCTCCGCTATGTTGCGCTCCAGATATCCCTCCTCCTGGCACCAGTGAAAGAACCTGCGGCAGGCTCTGACATGTCCATGCAATGTTAATGGTGACATCTCACCATCAACCGGCGCTCTGTTAGGGTGATTAATGTGGGTTTGATCCCTACTTGCCAGTTCAGCCCTCCACCTCCGCAGCATTCGGAGCTCAATCTCTTCGAGAGAACAATCTCCCAATGCAATGGACAATGAGACCAATTTCTGGCGATACCACTGGACAGTCCTTTTGGACTTAACCCCTTCCATCGATAAATAAAAATCTTCGAGTGCATCTATCAAGCGCATTACAAGCCCCAAGTCATAGTGTTTTAGGCAGTGCTTATGGGACCAGACACAGCTTAAAACACCGGATTTCTAAGCCGTAATGCGTCTGGTATATGTTTTCAATTTTTGCTTTGGTATATCGGACTTTATGCGGAGCTCGGGTGGATTGCCAGATCTGCCCGGGCAACTTTTCAAAGGTTCTGCACAACCGATCGGAGTCCCAACCACGAGGCTTGATCGGTCGCGCAGTTAAAAATTTTATACGAAGTTTTTTTATAAGTCAATCCAAAATCATAGGAGTTAACAAAAATGTCAGGTCAACAAAACCCCACCAATCAAACTGAATTCTCTCTCGCTCTATTCCGAAATGCCTATCTTTCCCACTCCCTCATCCAGCTTCGTATGGATCTGGAAACTGAATCCCCCCTTGATCAATTAATAATCCCAGCCGATGAATTATTATTCCGCTTTTTGGTTGCGATTGAGCTGACCATCGAAACCATCAACCAGATCCTCGGCACCGAATACCCATTCTCTTAACCCGGGAGTATCCATGCAAACCATCAATCCCCTCATCGCTCTTCGATCCCTCAAAGGTGCTCCCCTCTCCTGCCTGGTCGCGCTTATGTTCGCCAATCAACCGGTTGGGAAAGAATGGCTCTCGCGTATCACCGGCTATTCAGATAAACCCGTCTCGGCCGCCCTCGATTATCTCCTCGAGATGGGATTTGTGACTTCCAACGGCCGCTACCATTCATGGCAGATCAATCAGCAGGCTGTCCAGCTTCCCCTGGGAACCACACAAATACTCTCAGAATCGAGTCGGAATTTTTCCGACTCCGACCCTACTACTACTGCTTTAATAGTAGAGAGTAATCAACAAAAGCTAAAAGCAGTAGCAGGCAAACAAAGGACTCGGAATTTTTCCGACTCCCACGAACTGCTCCAATCTGCAAAAGTTGGCGAACCCATGGCAACCATCCTGGCAGATATGGATAACACTTCCCCCTATTACATCGCCGCCCACATCTTGAAAGCCAGGGAAGATAATATCTCAACTTCCCTTCTTATCCATCGTTTGCGAGAAAAGGATCCTGCCCCCGACCTGAACCAGAATTACCACCTCCTGGGATGCGACTGCCTGGAGTGCGATCATCTCCGCTTCTCCTCAGATAAAGGTCTCCTTGACCCTTCAGATTTCGATATCAGGTGTTTTTATTGAAAGGAAAAAAATTTTTCAATTTTTACTTGTGTTGTTCAATTTTCTTAATATTGTAGATTCAAGTATTAAGTGCAAC
>JACZIY010000286.1 GCA_014860845.1 Anaerolineaceae bacterium | reverse complement strand
CTACTTAAGTAATTAAATTCAAAAAATTGTAAAATAGAAATAGTAATAATTATCCTTCATCATTGAACAAAAAAGAAAGTTGGGACAAATGGGCATTGATACGTTTGCATCTCGTTCACCTGAAGATATATTACTAACTGATGAGGATCGTGGAGCTTTTTCGGCAGCAAACATTCAGTTGTGTGGTGGATTATTCAGTGGTGATGGTAACGATGGGAGTTTTCGTGGCAAAGTATATGCATTGTTAATTATTGAAATTACTGGGCAGAGTTTGACCCAGGAATGGATTCCACCCGAAACGGTATGTGAAATGTACGAATCATTGAAAAATTCTGATACAAACACTGATCTTGACACAGATTACGAGAGAGATGACGACTTCGTAGCGATAAAAGAATTACAAAAATTTTTCAAAGTTTGTTATGAGCGTGGATTAGGTTTGATTAATTGGGGATGAGAATTATTGAAGAGGTCTTTGATGGGTCTCGATTATAGTTTTAAGATTTATTTTAAAAAAGAAGATATTTGGAATGCTTTGAGTGGGGTTGTGAAATTGGCAACTCACCATCAACTTCCTGTAAAAATTAAATTTCCGGATCGAGATTTATTGATACCTTTAGATACCTGGAGTGGAAGTGATGAGGAAATCCTCTGCGACTCAACAGAGATTTATTTTGCGACTGTCCTTAATTTTTACTATGATGATGCAATTCAAAAATACATGGATCGATTAGGATATGAAGATGTTTTTCGAGGTCCACCTGATGAAGATGAAAAAAAAGTAGCAATTGGGATAATTTACCTCACAATCTATCAAAAAATTCCTGATAATCCTGATTCTGATTTGGTTTTGTTTGATTTTGGTACACCTGGAACTACTATGAGCATATTGTTTTCCGAATCCAGCTCCATTCGCAAAACATTTCTTCAATTTGCTGAAAAATTCGATGCTGTTTGTGGGTTATTAAATCGTGAAGAGTCAGCAGAAGTATTCTGGATCAATCATCAATCTGTCGATTTTGAGATAGGTGATCCTTATATGTCTCCTGAAGAGATATCCAGATTACATAATTCATAATAATTGACTGGAGAAAAAAAATTGCGAAAAATTTTTCAAAATTTCAAATTCAATAAAAATGAAAAGATAGCAGATCAATGGTAATGAATTGAAAAAACTAAATCCTTTAGAATTTCAAACTGGTTGTTTGATGGGAGCTTTTTTTGGATTCATTTTAGAGATGGTTCTGGTTATTTTTTATAACCGCTTGTTATGTGATTGGTTTGGTTGGAATCAATTAAACATAAATTGGTGGTTTTTAATTCCAATTCCAGTGCTGTTTGGATTATTGACAGGCAAAGCGATTGCGAGCCTTCATTTGGAAGATTATTAAGAATCGATTACTAACTTTTGCCACATGTTTACATTGGAAACGAAAAACATAAAATGGGATTAAATTACGACTACATTTTGTATTTTGAACGAAAACACCTATGGGACGCACTGGCAGGGCTGATAGCTATTACGGATCATCATGAACCACCTACGGTCATTCAATTTCCTGACCGGAAATTATTCGTCCCGCTGGTTTGTTCACCCTACAATAAAAATCATTTTAATTACGATGATCCGGAATTCTCTTTTGCAACATCGATTTATTTTGATTTAGATACAGAAATTCTTGATTATCTTAGAATGATTGGAAATGAAGATATTTTCCGTGGTCCGCCTGATCCAGATAGACCGGACCGAGTTCAAATTGGATATATCTATCTGACCATCTATAATGACCTTTCCAGTTGGTTCCTCGGAAAAAAATCAAATGACTTCGTTTTCTTTGACTTTGGGACAACTGGTACCAAAATGAGTTTGTTGTTTGATGCATCCCCATCCATTCGAAAAACATTCTGCGAATTATTGGAAAGCGTTCCTGGATTATATGGAATTTTCAGCAGAGAGTTTGAAGGAGAATTATTCTGGTATAAAGGTCAGCACGTCTCAAAAAATATTGGAAAAACACATCTTCTTCCTGATGAACTTGAAGAAATTCTGAACGAACCATGGATGAGAAACCAATAATCCCCTTAGAATCGGTAATTTAATCAAATTGGTAAATGGATGACCATTTAAATTGATGCCTGGCAGGAATAAAGGGATTATATTTCGATTGTAAAATAAATGAAGGAGGAAACCATGCCTTCAAATATTGATCGTTATATCGAAGATGTTATCCGCAATCGAAAACTCCTTTCAGAAGTAGAATCCAAAATAAATCAACATAAACAGGACATCCCAGCAAAGATTTGGCAGGAATTTACTGACATTTCGCATTGGTTGGAACAGTCTGAGAAGAAAATTAGACAAATCTGCCAATCATATGTAGGTGATATTAATCATGCCAGAGAAGAAATCATTTCTTTGCTCAACCAGTTTCATGAATCCAGGGAAAAATTAAGACAGGTAGAAAATCTCTTTCTGGAGTTCATTATTCGACCAGGAATCCGCCTTAAGCAAGCCGTTAGGCAGCGTGAATATCTGGAAAGCGAATTCTCACGCATTGAACATGCCATTCTCAATGGGAGTTTTAATGATCAGACAGAATTGGAGACCGAAATTCGCAGAGTTTTATCACATGGCGAAGCTGCCTTTGAAACAAAAGATGAAAACATTGAGGAAGAAATTAATCTGGAAGAAAAACTGATTGATCTATACTTTGAAACCGATGCAGAGGATGTGTCTGAGGCTATCTCAAAAGAGGAACTAATACGCGATTTCAAACGGTTCGTTTTGCCAAAAATTCATCCAGATACATCCGAAACATCAGCGGAGGATTTCAAGACAGTTTTTGAGGTATACCAACAAGGTGACTTTCTACTCATGGAAGCCTATATTACAGAATATCGAGGGGAATTACAATCAGAACCGGATTTGGATCCGCTTGAAAATCTGGAGCAATTGAAAGAAACTGAAAATGGTTATCAAAGATTGTTAGGAAAATTACAGCGAAGGGTGGAACGATTAAAACAAGATTTATTAGAACACGGTGGTGAGGAACCGGAAAAAATTGTAATGAAAATGGAGAACCAACGAAAAGATATATTATCGAGAATTCTGAAGGAAGCTGAAAAGATCCTGTTCTGGCGGTCAAAAATTGAAGATCTCATTCAGGTTTATAAGGATCGTTTTCCAAATCTTGAAGGAGAATAATGACTGGCCAATCATTAGCGAAAAATCTTTTTAATTCTCAAAATCGTGGGGAATTATTAACCTTATTTAAGCGATATCTTCAGGTCAGCGAGGATGCTGAACATTTAACCTGGGAGAGCTTTACTACGCAAAATGGTTTACCGCACAATTGGATTTACGACCTTTTTGAGGATTCACTTGGAAATATTTGGGTTGGTACCTGGGGGGGTGGTCTGGGAAAATTTTCATCTGGAACCTGGGAAATTTTCACAAAAAAGCATGGTTTGCACTGCAATGAAATCACTTGTATTCGGGAAGATAAATCAGGCAGAATCTGGATTGGCACCGATGATGGATTGAATTTGATGGAGGATAACATCATTAAAGATGCTGGTTTATCAGGCAAGAGTTTATTAAATATCACTTTTGATCTTAATGGAGATCTTTGGGCTGGATGCTGGCGAGCAGCCTTTAGTGGTGGGGGATTGTACCGGTTCAGCGATAATCGCTGGGACACATTTTCGACCCGTGAAAAATTACCGGGATTGGAGATACTGAAAGTATTCAGCGACTCTCATGAACGGGTTTGGGTGGGAACCTATGAAAATGGACTCGGAGCTGGGGTCGGGTGTTTTGACGGGAATCATTGGCAAAGTTATTCTACAAAAGATGGATTGATCAATAATTGCGTTTATTCGATGTTTGAAGATCCGAGTGGAAATATGTGGTTTGGAACAGTTGAGGGAATCAGTATATTTGATGGAAACAGCTGGCATCGGATAACCAAAAAAGACGGATTGATCGATAATCGGATCTATTGCATGATGATTGATTCTCAAAAGAAAATGTGGTTTGGAACAGATGAAGGCATCAGCCGTTTTGATGGCCAGAACTGGCTTTCATATACAAAAAAAGATGGATTAATTGAGAATTTGGTGAGAACAATTATTGAAACCAAAGATGGGGCTTTATGGTTTGGCACATATCCTTATGCTGTTGGAAAGGGTGGTATCAGCATTGCTAAATATGATGGGACAAAAAGTATCACTGATCATGTATTGGCCTTACTTCCGGAACCACCGCATCCAAAGGAATTACCTCCTGGAAATTCATAAGAAATCAATAAAACAAAGATAATTGATTGAAGAAATTCGAGACACGAAGGGTTCTTGCTGATTGAGAAATTTCATACACTGAAAAATCCAGCCGTCAAAAAAAGGAGTTAAAGATATGAAGAAAATATTAATATTCACCCTGGTTGGTTTAGTCGCATTTTTCTTGTTGATCCAGTTAATACCCCTTGGTCGGCAACATGCCAATCCTCCGGTTGTACAGGAACCGCAGTGGGATTCCGCGCAAACCCGGGAATTGGCGCAACGAGCTTGTTTCGATTGTCATAGCAATGAAACTGTCTGGCTGTGGTATAGCAACGTGGCACCTGTCTCATGGCTTGTCCAGAGAGATGTGAATGAAGGGCGAGAAAAACTCAACTTTTCTGATTGGGGAAGTGTACGGGAAAAGGATGCAATTATCGAAGTAATTCAAGAAGGTGAGATGCCCATGCCGATCTACTTGATCATGCATCCCGAAGCTCGGCTCACCTCAGCGGAAAAAGAAGCTTTAATTCGTGGTTTGCAGGCAACCATAAACAATCAATAATTTCTTTCGTAATAAGAAACGAAGTTCACTTCCAGTCTTATGGGTCTGACATCATTTCAGTTGTGAGGTGTTTTAGGTAAATCGGTTTGTCAGATACAAGCAAATTTAGGAAATCATTGTCAGGAACTTAATCCTCCACTTGTTTTCCTGGAATCGGAAGTAGCAGGTTTTCCACTGATGTGCAGAAGAAATCATAATGTTCTAGACCATTAGGAAGAAGAAATCGGTAACGAATCAGAAAGGTTCAATTTTTCTTAATTATCCAGCATGAT
>JACZIY010000285.1 GCA_014860845.1 Anaerolineaceae bacterium | reverse complement strand
ATGTAGATCTTCGACAATTTTCCGTCACGACGGCGATATGCATACCAATAGGGTGCCCCTCTTCTGAATTCAACACGAGCAGTAAAATGGCCAGTGTCCCCTTCATAAATAAATCCATTATGGTTTTCCAACCATTTATACCAGGCATTTGATCCAACTTCGATAACTAAATCACTGGAGTTCTGTGAATGTTCAACAATTAGTTTGTTTTTCTGCACCTTCGGTTTTGTTTTTTTCATGATCACTCTTTTTGGGAAAAGTTGCCCAACAGATTTGAGTCTACCGATTGTTGGGCAACTTGTCAAGCTCAAATCGGTTTCCTTGAAGTTAATAAATGAATATTAATTTGTAAATTATCCAAAAAATCCGCCGACTTATCTATATACGCCTCTCACTTTTTTTCGTACTATAAAATCGACAAATACCCATATTACTTTTCACATCAAAATACAATTTATCATAGTTAGGAGGTATCACAGATGGTATCAATCGTTGTTATTGGTGCAGGAATTACTGGAATTTCCGCAGCAATAGGTGCAAAGAAAGCTGGTGCAGACCATGTGATCTTATTGGAAAAGCAGGATCAGGTTTTGGGGATCGGACGAATCGCTGGGAGTATGGATGTAGGTGGTCGTTATCCATTACACCTGGAAGCTGTAGAAATGGGTGCTGGCGAGGTGAACGAAGCGTTGGATTCGGTGAGTTATGACAATATGGATAACTACCGTGCCTCACATTACCCACATCATAGCCTGCCCGGTTCTGAAGAAATGACCAAACATTCCTGGGTTTACAATGTTATGCTGGCTGAACCCGCTCTGCGCAAGCTCCTGGTCGATGTGGGGGTGGAGATCCGTTGGCGTACGCGGGCAATTAAAGTCGAGAAAGAAGGTAACAGGATCACCCGGATTCAGGTCGAAGTCGATCGCCATAATAAAGCCTGGATCGAAGCAGATGCTTTTGTGGATGCCACAGGCTCAGCTGGTGGTATGGATCAATGCACCAAGAATGTTGGCGGTTGTACCATGTGCCCCTGGATGCAATGTCCTACATTTGGTAACCGGGTGGATATTTCCGGTAAAGCGGGAGCTACTACGGTGAGTATGCGTCAGAAAGATGGTACACCTGGAATCAAATATAACGGTATGTACCTCTATAAGGAAAGTCTCTCGCAGGAATGGAAGGATAAATTAGCTGAATCGCATCAGATCTTCGTTCCATTCCGAGGACTCGTGGATTGGGATATCGACCCGGAGTGGAGTTGGGGCACCCGTGGTCAGGATGGTAATGATGGCGAAGGTCACCCTGCTGATCCTGAGACTAGTTGGCGTGTAGCTCCGGATGTGGGTCGCTTCCGCCTGCTCGATCGTGGCATTTTCGCTGGTGGTGCTGGCCCCAGCCCCTTGAAGTTGGAACAACTCCGGCAAGTACCCGGATTTGAAAATGTTGTGTTGGCAGGACCTGTTGGTGGCATGAATCTATGGTCTCTGGGACATGATTTAGTATTCTGTGAACAGAGCTTACGGGTTCCACCGGTCGAGAATCTATTCACGGCTGGCAGCAAGGCGCACATGGTTGATATTCAACCTGGTATCAATACGGGTTACCTAGCAGGTTACAACGCTGTCAAGGTGGCAGTGGGGCAGGAACCGGTGGAGTTCCCGTTGAGTGTGGTTTCTGGGGATGTAATTGCCTACTCTCAGGCTTTCCTGCGGGAAGGAGCCGAATCTGCTTATGGTGGTCCGACCACATTTGCCAGTGCGCATGCTGGCCATTACCTAAAGCACTTAAAAGAGGTTGGTTTTTTCCCGGATAATGAGGAAAAGTGTAAGCAGCGCGTGGCTAACGCTGGATTTACCAACTTCTTTGAGCAGAAAGTGGTTTAGTAAAAGGTTTCAATATCCTCCATTTTAGATTGGGGAGGTCTTTTAAAGAAACCTCCCCAATCAAGACCAATCAATGTTTATGTAGAAATCAGCAAACTTGAGTCTGAAAGGATGAAATAATTGGAAACGAAAAAATGGGAGACTCAGAAAGTCTACGGCAGAGATAAAGTTCTGCAGGATATCCAGAAACGCGCTACCTTTTATAGTAACGAGGTGGTGCAAGATGTCAGGGATGTCATGCATGATTATGAAGTAGACATGTACAGGTTGGTCCTTAAGATCGGGAAACACTTCGGTATGGAAAAAGCTTATGAGATCATGAGCGAAACCGTTGCTGACAAAAGACTCAGGTGGGTTGAGCAAGTAAAAGACGAGTTGGATCTTACAGGTATAGATGTTGAAAACGGACTTAATTTATATCGTAAATACTTCAAGTTATCAGATGAAAGTTTTCAAATTCTGAAGCAATCAGATGGAAAGGTAGTTTTCAAGCGTAAAGATTTCATCGATGCCATAGCTTATGCCTGCAGTGTTCTGGACCTGGATGTTATCGATGTGAACAATAAGGTATATGCTAGAACAATGAATTTGATATTTCAAAAGATCAATTTGGATTTAAAAAATACGGTTCTTGAATACCATGATGGATGGTATGTCGAGATGATCGAAATAGACAAAAATTAGGATAATGGATTCTTTATGACGCCAAAAGATGATTCGAAGCCTGAAAACTCTAAACTGCAAGCTCATTGGCAACATGCGAAATATCCTCCGGAAGTACATTCTGACGGGAGCGTTACTTTCAGGTTGAAAGCACCCCACGCAAAAGCAGTGCAAATTGAACCGATCAACGGCAAACCTGAAAACAATGGCTATAATGGCTTGGGAAAAGCACCTTTTGAAATGGTCAGAGGGGATGATGATGTCTGGACTGTGACAACGCCACCTGCGATTCCTGGTTTGCATAGCTATTTGATTGTAGTGGATGGGGCACGTGTCAATGATACAACCAGCAAAAGTTATGGCGATAAAATGCAAACATGCGGAGTGGAAGTGCCAGAACCGGGGATTGATTTTTATGAAATCAAACAAGTTCCACATGGGCAGGTTAGGATGCAATGGTATTACTCTGATGTGACCAATGCCTGGCGACGAGCCTTTGTTTATGTACCACCAGATTATGATGACAATACTGATCAACGCTACCCGGTATTCATCCTGCGTCATGGAGGTGGTGAGGATGAGACCAGTTGGGTGGAACAAGGGCGTGCAAATTTCATCATGGATAATCTGATTGCAGAAGGCAAAGCCAAACCAATGATTGTGGTCATGGATTGGGGACAAGCTCCGATACCCAATCAACCCGTGCATATTCCGGATACTCCTCCCGCTCCAGAAATTTCAGCGGTAACCATAAAAGAACTGATTCCAATGGTGGATGCTAAATTCCGTTCAATTCCTGATCGGGAGCATCGTACCATGGCAGGATTGTCCATGGGAAGTGTACAGACGATGTATATAGGATTAAATAACCTTGACACCTTTTCTTATCTTGGAATTTTCAGCCGAAGACCGATGTCTGAAAAAGAGTTCAGTAATTTTGATCCTATATTTGCGGATGCTGAAACTTTCAACCAGAAAATGAAATTATTCTGGTGGGGTGCAGGTACCGCAGAGGAAGGTATTTACGAAGCAACACAGAAAAACCTGGCAGAACTGGCTAGGAAGGGGATCCGATCAGTTTTTGCCGAGTTTCCCGGTACTTCACACGAATGGCAGACCTGGCGTAAGAGTCTGTATGATTTCGCTCCCAGGCTCTTCTGGGATTGACTCTCTGAAAAGGCTACTTGTAATGACGCATACAATTTTTAGCTCAAAACTCCTTTGTACCAATACCTGGCTTATCCAGGGAGATGGTTGTACTTCATATCTATTAGTTGGGGATGAATGTGGTGTGGTCGTTGACACTGGGTTTGCGACCGAAAATATTCAGGCTTTTGCCCAGACGCTAACCAATAAACCTGTTAAATGGGCAGCCAATACACACGGACACTTTGATCATACCGGTGGAAATGGATGGTTTGAGCTTGCATATATGAGTGCAAAGGCACTTGAAATTGCCAAAACTCCTTATCCAAGCAAAGCATTGTTAAAGTACCCTTTGGATTATGAAGTTAAAGTTGTCGGGGATGGAGACATAATAAATTTAGGAAACCGCGAACTTGAGGTATTTGAGATTCCTGCACACGCTCCAAGTAGCATCGCTTTTCTGGATCGCAAAGAAAGGATTTTGTTTTCAGGTGATGAGGTCGCACCTTTCGTCATGCTTTATTGGATGCAGGATGAACCCCAACCGACTATTGAGCAACATGCTAAAAACATGGAAAAGCTTTTAAAGCATCTCAATGAATTTGAATTTATTTGCTGGGGGCATGGTACGGAGTTTATAAAAGCTTCCATGGTAGATGATTGTCTTGAGCATGATCATCGTATTCTTTCTGGTCTTATTGAAGGTGAACAAATGAAAATGTTTGAGGATGGTCCTGAAGATTTTAGTATGTATCAGATCGAATTCAAACGTATTTCAACTTATATAAATACATCTCTTTGTTATGATATCCGCTATGTTTTCAATAAGTGAGAAAAAGCATTTTGACCGAAAAAATTATTG
>JACZIY010000284.1 GCA_014860845.1 Anaerolineaceae bacterium | reverse complement strand
CTTGTGGGGCATACCGGCGCCGGGAAGTCCTCCATCGCCAAGCTGATTGCGCGTTTCTACGAGTTCCAATCCGGCAAGATCCTGATCGACGGCATCGATATCCGCTCCTTCAACCTCAACAGCTACCGGCGTAAACTCGGGATTGTCTCGCAGGTGCCGTTCCTGTTCTCCGGGACGGCGATGGATAACATCTGCTACACGTGCGGGCAGGTGAACCCGACTGAGGTGGAGCAGCTGGCGCGTCAAATTGGGGATGGCGAGTGGCTGGAGACGCTGCCGAACGGGCTGAACACCGAGGTGGGCGAGCGCGGGGCACGGCTTTCTATGGGGCAAAGACAACTGGTCTCGCTGATGCGCGTGCTGGTGCAGCAACCAGCTATCTTTATCCTCGATGAAGCCACCGCCAGCATCGATCCTTTCACCGAGTGGCAGATTCAACAAGCCTTGAACCTGATTCTGGAAAAAACCACCTCGATTCTGATTGCACACCGTCTCTCTACGGTCAAATCCGCCAATCGTATTATCGTCATGCGAGAAGGCAGCATCATCGAAGTCGGCAACCATCACAGCCTGATGCTGTCCGGGGGACATTATGCTGAGCTGTACAACACTTATTTCCGGCATCAGAGTCTGGCGTATGTTGAAGAGGCGACATTCAGAGGGTAGTGGGTTGGCTTGTAAGGTGGTATCCGTGACCCACCCATCCCAATTTATGCTTGCTTTTTCCAATATTAATGACTATAATTTATAAAATGACAATTAAATATAAAGTGACAATCATGGAAACACGTACAAAAATAACATCCAATGGCAGATTGTTACTGCCGGTCAAATTTCGCAAAGCGCTTGATCTAAAACCGGGAGATGAACTCATTTTACGACTGGAAAAAGATTCCATCCAGGTGATTCCTTTTCATCAGGCAGTTTCACAAGCTCAAAAATTAGTGGGCAAACACAATCCACAAGGCAAGTCACTTGTGGAGGATTTGCTGCAAGCGCGGCGCGAGGAAGCCAAGCATGACTGAGTTGATTCTGGATGCATCCTCCATACTGGCCTTACTCAATTCGGAGACGGGAGCTGAAATCGTACAGCAAGCTCTTCCAGAGGCAAAAATCTCGACGGTCAACCTCGCGGAAGTGGTTACTCGTCTGACACTAATCGGTATGTCTTCTGCAGAAATTGAACAGGTACTGAACCTGCTGGGCTTGGAGAGCGTCGCATTCGACGAAGAACAGGCACTCCAGGCTGGGATCATGGCAACCCTGACCCAGGGGTTTGGGTTATCATTGGGTGATCGCGCCTGTCTAGCGCTTGGAGTGCTCACCAACACTCCCGTCCTCACCGCAGACCGTGCCTGGCAGAATGTATCTCTTCCTGTGGAAATTAAATTAATCCGGTAGGGGCAGTGCCTTGCGCTTGCCCGGGATCGGGGTAAGGTCAAGCTGAGGAGGAAATCCCAGTTCAGAATTTTTCCTAAATAATACCCGTTGGGAATCAGCTATGACCAATGACCTTTCAGCTAAAATAGTATAATCGTACTTATTCTTAACCAAGACAGGATACCAAACGAATGAACCTGAAAACTACGGTACTAACCGTCTTACTTTTGCTGACAATTCTCTCCGCTTGCACGCCCAAAAACTCCCAGCCGGAAATGGCCGTTGAAGCTTACCTGAACGCCATCGTGGAGGCTGACCTGGAAAAAATAACCACCGTGTCATGCGCCGAATGGGAGGAGGACGCCTGGCTGGAACTGGATTCCTTCCAGGGCGTCGATGTCTCGCTGGTCGACATGCAGTGCACCCAATCCGGCAGCGAAGGTGATATCGCGCTGGTCACCTGCAGCGGAAACTTCCTCACCAGTTACGACGGCGAAGCCATGGAAATTGACCTGAGCACACGTCAGTATGAGCTGGTGCAACAAAGCGGGGAGTGGCTGGTATGCGGTTATCGCTAGGTCTGTGGCGCAAGCTCTGGACGCGTGAAAATCGTTGGGCATTGGCCCTGTTTCTGATCATCGTGCTGTTGATCATCCTGACAGCCGACAGTTCTCCCCTGTGGATCTATCAGGGTTTCTAAGTGACCATCCTTGAAATTCTGCTGCTGACGTTTGTGGCAGTCCTCGTTCGTGTGATTATCGCCACGAAAAGAGGTTCCAGCTTGCGCGGCTGGATTTTTTTGATCCTTTCCATCCTGGCTATCTTCTGGCTGCAGCCCGCCATGCCGATCCGCTTTCTGGATTTCTGGCTACCGGTGTTGACACTGGGAATCACGATTTTCTCTTGGTTATTGACCGCCGAAAAATCCCAAAAACATAGCAAAGTCACGCTTATAACCGGTTTGGTCATGGTTATTGTGGTGCTGTTGATTGCACTCACCCGCTATTTAAGCCTGGATGGATTGATCACTGCCAACCGCCCTCCGCAATCGCTGCAAGTGCTGGTGGGATTGAGTATCCTGGCAATTCTGGCCATCCTGCTTGGCTGGTTGGGAAAATCCACATCGCGCTGGCAGACGGCTGGAATCATGGCTATGCTAATTCTGTTTGTGCTCCTCAAACTACCCGAGCTCACCCAATGGCTGAGTGGTGTCGTGCGCGGTTGGGTCGGGCAGTCCACGACAAATGCTTCCGCGCTGGATATCCGCTGGCTGGGCTTCTCCTATGTCGCCTTCCGTATGATCCACACCCTGCGCGATCGGCAATCGGGTCGGTTGGGGGATGTCAGCCTGCAGGCATACGTAAACTATGTCATCTTTTTTCCTGCCATCAGCGCTGGGCCGATCGACAAAGTCCAGCGTTTCACGAAAGATCTGCAGCAACCCGTCACCCGTGACTTGAACAGTTTCCCAGATGCCTTTTACCGCATCATTGTCGGACTGTTCAAGAAGTATGCCTTGGCGGACACGCTGGCATTGGTCGCCCTCAATAGCCAAAACGCCACGCAAATCCAACCCAATGGCTGGGGCTGGCTGCTGGTGTATGCCTTTGCCTTCCAGATTTACTTCGATTTCGCCGGCTACACCGACATCGCCATCGGCCTGGGCAAGCTGCTCGGTATCCAGTTACCCGAGAACTTCAAACGCCCTTATCTCAAACCCAACCTGACCCAATTCTGGAACAACTGGCACATGACTCTCACACAGTGGTTCCGCGCCTACTTTTTCAATCCCTTCACACGCTCTCTGCGTACCCGTTATCGCCGGCTCTCGTCTGCCTGGATCATTCTGATCACTCAGCTCAGCACTATGCTACTGATCGGACTCTGGCACGGTATCACCTGGAACTTCGTCCTGTGGGGAGTCTGGCATGGGCTGGGACTCTTTGTTCAAAACCGTTACAGCGAGTGGGTAAAACCACGCATGACTCACTGGGTGGATCGTCCACGCCTGCAGCAGGTTATGAACGTGCTTAACGTGCTGGTCACTTTCAACTTTGTCGCCCTGGGATGGGTCTGGTTTGCCCTCCCACAAGTTTCGTCATCCCTGCAGGTGTTTGCCCGTCTGTTTGGGATAGGATATTAAAAGGAAACAGCCGCATGGATACCCGTTTCTACCGCAACGTTTTCCTCAAAACCCTGTTGCTTTTCGTCATTTTTAACCTGCTGCTGGCCTTTCTTCCTCGCACCCCTGGCATAGATCAGCTCTCACTCTACAACCACCTGGTCCCCGGACGTCAACGCTTCCCATTCGGTGAAGCACCGCAGCATGCCTACAACTTCAGCCTGTACGATCTGGACGCCATGTTCTCGTCGCACGAAGTTTCTGCGCGTGCCGGGAGCGAAGACGAATTCCGGGTCTTTCTGCTGGGGGATTCCTCGGTCTGGGGCACCTTGCTCAAACCGGAAGAAACTCTGTCCGGGCGTTTGAATGCAGCGGGATTGAGCTGCCAGGGCATACTGGTAAAATTCTACAATCTTGGCTACCCGACCATCTCGCTCACCAAAGACCTGATGGTGCTGGACCGAGCTATGCGTTACCAGCCCGATCTGATCATCTGGCTCACTACCCTGGAGGCCATTCCGCTCGAGAAGCAGCTGGCGTCTCCACTCGCGCTCAATAATCCGCAGAGCATCCTGCCTTTGGTCGAGCAGTTCAACCTGCCGTTGGAGGTCTCCCCACTGGAG
>JACZIY010000283.1 GCA_014860845.1 Anaerolineaceae bacterium | reverse complement strand
GATAAATATTGATTTTTATTAGATAGATATTCGAAAGATTTCCAGAGAGGGATTGATTATTTTTTATCAATAACCTTGAGGAAAATATCGACAATTTCCGGATCGAATTGGCTGCCTTTATTATTAATTAATTCTTCCCGTGCTTTTGTGTGTCCGAGACTTTTGCGGTAAAGCCTGTCATCTGTCATGGCTACATAAGCATCTACTACGGTAAGAATTCGCGCTCCAATAGGAATTTGATCTTTCTCCAGTCCATCCGGGTAACCCATACCATTAAATTTTTCATGATGTGCTCGAATAATGGGGCTGACCGTTGTCATTTTTGTTATGGGTGCGAGAATTTTTGACCCAATTATTGGGTGTTTCCTCATCTCCACCCATTCTTCTTCCGTCAGACTGCCGGGTTTTCGCAAAATATGATCGGGTACACCAATTTTGCCTATGTCATGCAGTCGGGTTGCCCAGCGCAAGTTCTGTATTTCCTCATCCGGCAAATCCATTAATCTGCAGACTTCCACCACGAGAGTTTCCATGCGGGCACTATGATCTTCTGTGTAAGTATCACGGGCTTCCACGGCGTTTGCGAGGGCAATAACTGTTTCGATGAGACTTTCTTCCAACTGTTCATGAAGGTTTGATCGACGTAGAGCACTTCCAGCCTGATCTGCAATCAAACTGATTAATTGCAATTTATTGGCATCAAAAGGTTCGCGTTGTGCACGGCGTTCCTCCCCGAAGATTAACAAACCCATAAATTCATCAACCACCTTTAACGGGTAGATACAGACACTGGTAGCCAGTTCCAGGAATAAAGCCTGATTTAATTCTTCTGATGCTGAAGAACCATTTTTTTCCATTATTATGAATTTTCCGGATTGCTGAACATTCCTGTAAATTGCATTAACAATCTCTGGGTCGACTTTACCAATTTCCAGACTTGGATTAATATCGCGAACTGAATGTGCTGCCCGACAAATGAAAGAGCCTGAAGAATCAGGGGTCAGAATTCTTGAATAAGTGACATTGGTGCTAATCGTTGCATATTGAGTGATGGTATTCATGACTTTTTCCACATTATCGGTTGCCACTAATTGCTGCGACATATTAAATAACATGGTTAATTCTGCCCGACGGTCCTGCTCAATTTTATATAAACGGGCATTTTCAATGGCAACGGCTGTCTGGTTGGCGAGTGTGGTTAAAGTAAGCTGGTCATCCTGGGAATAACCTTGCTCGGACCTTTTTGAGCCGATCACAAAAATACCTACCAGTTCGGTTTTAACTAATAAGGGGATAAAGAGTTCCCCATTTAGTTTTTCAAGATCTTCGCGTTCTTTACGCCACAGTGATTTAAAATAAGGTTGTAAATCCAATTCATTTTTCCGCAATACATCCTTATGGCTGGATAACCATAAAGCGATCGGGTGATTTTCACTCATATGCATTTTGGTGAACGGCTCAAGACCAATTTGGGCAGAAAGATAATAACCAGCTCCTTTTCCTTTTTTTAGGAAGAAAGCTGCGTTTTTAATATGCAAGGTCTCTGTAAGATCTTTTAAAATCATGTTGGTGACCTGCTCCAGATCGAGAACCAGAGCAGTTCGGCTGCTGAGACGTTGTAGCATTAAACTTGAATCATACTTTTCCCGGAAAAAGAGTCGATCGATGATCGATTGAGCTTTATCACGGAATGGTTGTGCCACCAATGCGGTCAAGATCGCCACAAAAAGGGAAAGGCCAAAAATTTCAAATTTTGAATAGGTGGAGATCAGATTGAATGCCAGGGATATAATCAAAAAGTATACTGTACCGATAATCATGGTTGGTACTGAGTACAATACGCTTTTTCGAACAATCACCTTGATATCAAGTAGTTGATGCCTTAAAATTGCATAAGAAATTAAGATAGCTGTAATGGCATTCCCAGCTATATCAATCGGATATTTTCCTAAAGGGGTGAAATTCACCAGAGAGATTAATAAAATTACTGCGAACCCTAGAATTAAATATCGTAATCGGTTACGTATAATTAAGTCATCTGTTTCTCGAAATCGACTGACTAATACAAATAGACTGAAAAGATTAAATAAATAACCAGGAGTGGCAATCACGAAAATCATAGATCCAAATTCGTATATGACTTCCATATTTTCCAAGACTGCATATTTTATGGCTAAGGGAGTGAACATAACCAATAAAAAACTGATCACCCCATAAACGTAAACCCAATTGATCCAACTCCAATGCTTACTGGTAACCGTTCGGACAAAACGAACTAATGTTACCGCTGATCCCACTGCACCAAACGCCATTAACCGAAACCAGAAAGTTGTGTGATTATCAATAGCTGATAATAGTATAAAAGCAGCCATTGACCATAACATCATCATGGTTAGATAAGCTTTGAAATCCTTTCTTTCATGGATCTGTGTCGACGCCTTCGAAAAAGTTGTCGCCAGATATAGCCCTCCATATAAAAAGAGGGCTATCAATGGAATCAGTGAGATGAAGTTAAATGTCATTGTGTCATAACCAATAACCCTAAGATAATAAGCGTTTGATTACTTTCTCTGGTGCCTGCATATGTGTTGGTTTTAAGTGTGCAAGATCCGCACCAGCTGCTCTTTGTTCTTCCATGTACTTAGCGAAAGCGCCATTTTTTAGGCGGGTAACAACAAAGTTTTCATTTCCCATCATTTTTTCAAAATCAGCGAACTCATTGTTCATCGCTCTAAAATTAACACGCAATGCTTCATCAATTTTATCCAGAGGTGTAGTTTCGCCTTCGGCCAATTCAAGATAGAGATGCAAGATCGGTTTTCCATCTTTTTCTTCTTTTCTGGCAATCCAATCTACATACCTGAATTTGGCTGCTTCAATAACCAACCAGATGGCTTTTTCTGTTAATCTGACCAACCCACCTAAGTCGATAATATCGTCACAGCGAGAGTAAAATCGGATTTGTGGAAGGTTTATACCGACTTCATCATCTCGCATCGAGACCACCTCAATCAAATCACCAATGCGATAGCGCGTATACACACCACCGAGCAGATTGGTAAAGACCATTTCATAAATACCAGGTTTCAGATCCCGGAAAAGCAAAGTCCTTGGCGTGTAATTTGTATCGATTCTGCTCTTAATGTGTTCATCAAACGGAATGAATTCATAAAAATTTCCATCAGGAACAAGTGTCATGCCTTTGTAGCTCCAGGACTGGAAGCCAAAAATGCCACCTTCCGTACATGCATATCCTTCTAATGGTTGTTTTCCCCAATAATATTCAATTTTCTTGCGAAATATTTCGGTGTCTGTTCCTCCCGTAAGCACACCTTTCATATTCCAGATATCTTTGGGTAATAAGTTGCGTTTCCCTAACTTGGCATTTAAATATCCTTTGAGTAAACGGATTAAGACACTTGGTTTTAGCATTGCTGCGGAAGGTTTTCCAGTCCCACCGCCAGACTCAAACCTTTCACCAATTTTAGCCAAAATACTGGCAAGGCCATAGAAGTAATCCAACCCAGTAATCATTCCCTGTTTAAAACCAGCATTGATGCGCTCACCAAAATCCATGGTTTCGCCAACCGATAATGGTGGGACAAAACGGAAACCGGACTGTTCTTCAACAGAAAGGCTTAAAAAACCGGACATATAAGGGCGGGGTGCGGTACCGAGTAACAGCACATTGTGAGGATCAATATTAACCTCACCTTTGCGTGTGGCGGATGACATCAGGATGGCACTGATCGAACCATTCCCCAATTGATCATACATTTGTTTTGTGTAAGGAGCCCATTTCCAGGGGTATTCACCTGAACGACCAGACGTCCTCGCCCAGCCGTAAGGTTCAAATGGCAAAGCATCCGATTTTTGGTCCTTGAAGAATCGATCATAATCTTTGTAGGTGGTTAGCGGCACAAGGTTGGAGAATTCCTCAATCGTGGTGGGGATTTTTTCTCCGAGTAATGCTTTTCCAATTTCACTGTGTTTGAGGTATTCAATTTGCTCAAACAACAATCGTTCTTGAATCTCCATGTATTCATCTATGTTCAAATCCAGATGTCCGCACAGTTTGGTCCAAATTTCTGCTTTTTTACCCTGCTTCATGAGCTCTTTTACAATCGCCATTTTTTCTCCTTGTGTATCTTTGTTATTTATATGCCTGAATTAACAATGGGTCTGGGACCCAAAATTTCCTGGATTTAAGTAAGGTTATTTTAATCTCTTTGAAACCCGCTTTGGATAAAATTTGATGCCAGTCCTTTGCTGTAAAGACATTTGAGACAGCAGAAGCTTCTGCCCAGGCTCTATCCTTATTTTCGGTAATCAGAAAATAAAAATACGCCAAAATTTTTATGAAGAAATTAATTACTGGATTTCTCCATAATTTCGATCCCCCGACGTCAGCCAGTGAAAAGCGGCCATTTTCATTAAGAATCCGATAAATTTCTGCTGTTAATTGATCTACCTGCATGTGATGAGTCGCTAAACCGCACATAATGAGATTAAATGAAGAAGGTGCAAAAGGCATCCGCATGGCATCTCCAGTAGTCAAAAAGACCTTTTTTCCAAAGAGATTTTCTCCCAGTTTTTGTTTGCCATGACTCAACATTGCTTGCGTAATATCAATCCCTACAATTTTACAATTGGCATTAGCCTGCATGACGGCTCGCGGAATTACGCCTGTTCCAGTCGCAATATCTAACAACAATTCTCCATCGGAAATAGGGGTATTCTCAATGAGAAAATTAATAAACCCCTGTTAACTCCACCCCCAGAATTTATTTAATTCGTTATTAACTA
>JACZIY010000033.1 GCA_014860845.1 Anaerolineaceae bacterium | reverse complement strand
ACTGTCTGACCCAGGACCTGGGCATAGTCGCGCTTAATGATCGCAATGAGAGGTCTTCCAACGGGTAATGAGGCAGCAAATGATTCCAATCCCTGCGCCACCTGCACCAATTGAGGATAGTCCATCCGTAAATCCAATTCTAAGGAGATGGCAAATGGATCAACACCCAGGTCCAGATCCCAACGCCTGAGTGCAATTCTAATAGCCACCGCGATCACCTCCGGAGACAATTCCTTTCCGAATAGATCAGGTCGAATAACTGGAACATTTTTCAAAGGCAAGATCGCTTGTTCAGCCCAAATTGTTGACCCTGAAAGCGTCAATGTCTGCGAGCTGGCTCCTAATACGGTTGCCCGTTGGGTTTCGGCAGGTTTGATCACAAGGTATGATTTAATTTTTGGGTGAAGTCGTAAGGATTGAGCTAATAAGGGACCAATATCACCATGTCGGTTCACATCAGCGACCGAATGGAGCACAATGGGTGAATAAAAATAATAACCAATACCACCGGAAAACATAACGGGTTTTCCAGCACCAGAAACCGGATTGGGTGGCGTTTGATAGAGTTTTTCCGCCAGAGGTGATGTGGTACCTTCAATCAAATGGACAGTAACATCTGCCATGCAATCCGCCACGCGGGTTAATTCTGCCAGCGTAGGGCGATCACCAACCCGTATCTGAACACCAGCTTCAGTGATAATCCATGCGCCTGCACGGGTGATCGCTGTTACTATCCCATCCTTCATCTCTATTACTCTGCCACCAAAATTCATGGCTGCCGATCCCACCAGATTTCCCTGGCGGAAGACAGCACTATTGGCACTCCCACCACCAATGTCTATGTTTGAGACAGTAGTGAAATGTTGGCGGGAATAACTGGCTGCGCCGGAACCTCGGCCGGCAATCATGCTTTCAACATTTGGCCCCGCGACTGTGACAACAAAATCTCCAGCCAGATCGGCAATTGCTTTCAAAATCTGATCAGCATTTTTCTTGCGGGCTGTTTCTCCAGTGATGATAACAGCTCCAGTTTCAACTTGATCATAAGAGATACCTGCCCGTAAATATTCCTGTTTCAGGATTTTGGCAAGATTATCTGCATCGATCGTCTCTTCATCCAATAAAGGTGTAAAAACGATGTCACTTTCATACAAAACTTTGCGATTAGTAATATCAACCCTGGGGATTTGACCAGCACGGGCTATCTCCACCAGCGACAACTCACTGAATATTACTTGAGTGGTGGTTGTGCCGATATCAATCCCAACACTGACGATCTCATGTGCACTATTCACAAAAGTTCCTTTCAAATGCTTTCATTGGGTTTTTCACAATATTCTTACAATCTTCAGTTTATTGATCAGCAACAATTGTATCCTTTTCTATTTTTCTTTTATTAAGTCAGTTTCGATAATTCCATTTACCAATCAATTTCGAAACAAAATCTTTATTACGTTTGGATAATTTTTGTAAAATGGGTTCTTCCTTATTATATAAACTTAACAGAAAATAGCATGATTGAAGCGAATGGAAGTTGTTCTTCCAAGAATGGTTTTCTATCTTGATATACCTACTTGCATAATCAAATTCATGAATTGTATACTCTAATGAATCCATTCTAGTCATTGTTTTCAAATATCCATAATTCTAAAAAGGAGAGATGCGTATGAGTATATTAATGGGAATCGTCATAGGTTTCGGTGTATGGTTTGTTTTTCGCTATGTTCTTACTTCATTCTTTACTGTCGAGCAAAATGAACGTGCTGTAAAAACCGTTTTTGGTCGTGCGGAACGGATGGGTGATAATATGACCATCAACACGCCATTAGCCGATATGCTGACCGACGAACACAAAAAACGTTATAACTACCCGGTGGTAAAGGTTATTCAACCAGGTGGACCCTACTTTAAATGGCCATGGGAAAAGGTTTATAAAGTTTCCGTAGCCACACAAACAATCAATATGGCATATGACCCGGATGAACCGAAAGCAAATGCTGGCGGTACTATTTTGGAAGCCGTGACCAAAGATCAACTTAACACCGGTCTTACCGGTCAGATTCGCTACCGGGTTGCGGAGAATAATTTATATGCTTATCTATTCGGGGTGAAACAACCGATCTCACATGTCATGGGATACTTTGTCTCTGTCTTGCGTGAACGAATTGCCAGCTTTGCTGCTCCTGATCGTCCCATTATTCCAGAAAGTGAAATGAGTATCGTTACCGGTGTATCCATCAATGATCTACGCAAGAATCTCAGAGATTTGAATGATCACATGGAAAGAGAATGCAGCTCATCCATCGCACGTTATGGAATCCTTCTGGATGCTTCATTGATTACCGGAATCGACCCGCCAGCAGAGGTTGAATCTGCTTTGGCTGCGATCAATACTGCACACAATCAGGTCTCATCTGATATCAGTCTCGCACAAGCTCTGGCTGATCAGAAGATCGTGCAGTCCAAACGTGCGGTAGAGATCGAAACACTCAATGCTCAGGCTGAAGTGGAACCATTAAAAGCGCTGGCAGAACAATTACGCATCCTGAAGACGAGTGGTCCGGGAGCTTTAGCTGCATACGTTCGCAATGTCCGATTACGATTATTCTCACATGCCCAACAGGTTGTGCGGGAGGTGGAATCATGAGTCCATTTCTGGAATTGATTATCGCTGCTGTCATTACATTCTTCGCCATGTGGTTTTTAATGCCACTTTTCTTATTTTTCATCCGCTTGTTAGGCTTTTATACCATCGTGAATGAAGGTACATCCCAGGTTTTTATTCTATTTGGTAAAGTCATTGGGATTCTGAAAGAACCCGGCATTCACATTCTGCCATTCAAGATCGGTCCCGGTGCATTTCTGGTGAACTGGTTTGGTAGTCGTAAAGTGTTGGATATGCGCCTGGATCAACAATATTTACGCAGCAATCCCGTCAATTCTGAGGAAGGTGCGCCGATGGGTGTGGGTATCTGGTATGAAATGTACATCAGTGACCCGGTTTCTTACCTGTTCAAGAATGCAGATCCACGCGGATCCCTTTCAGCAAATGTCAGCAATGCTGTGGTGCGCTCCTTGAGTAACATGCCATTGGATCAGATGTTGGTGGATAGACACCAGATGAGTCGTACCGTGCGTGAAGAGGTAACTCCACGCTCTCATGAATGGGGTTACAAATTAGGATCCGTGTATATCCGCAAAGTCCATTTCCGTGATATCGGCATGATCCGTCAAATTGAAGAGAAAGTGGTTAACCGCTTACGTCAGGTTACATCCGCCATCAAACAGGATGGTGCCAACCAGGTAAATATTATCGCTGGAACCGCCGAACGCCTGGCAGCTGTAGAATTTGCAAAAGCAGGCGCGATTCGCCCCAAAATCGTTGGGGAAGCTATGCAACAAATCACCAGTGAACCGGATGTGGCCAACGCTATGTTTGTGATCCTTGAAATGCAGCGATTGTTGGAAAACAAAGGGAAGTTGACCCTGGT
>JACZIY010000032.1 GCA_014860845.1 Anaerolineaceae bacterium | reverse complement strand
TTATCCATATGGTTTGCTCCATTGAAAATTTTTTCACAATCATAACATATCAATAAAAATCGTACTTATTCAACCCAATCAAAGGTACGGGTAACTGCTTTCTTCCACCCAGCATATATTTTCTCTCGTTGCTCAACATTCATCTGAGGTCGCCAGATTGCATCCATTCCCCAATTGGCACGCAGATCATCTATCTGTTTCCAGACACCAACTGCTAATCCTGCAGCGTAGGCAGCTCCCAACGCTGTCGTTTCTGCCACGGTAGGTCTGATCACCGGCACCCCCAGAATGTCTGCCTGGAATTGCATCAAAGTATGATTAAAAACCATGCCGCCATCCACTTTGAGCGCTTTCAGGTCAACACCTGAATCTTTGTTCATTGCATCCAGAACCTCACGCGTCTGGTAAGCTGTTGCTTCCAGAACTGCCCGTGCCAGGTGACCTTTATTGATATAACGTGTCAGCCCAACAATCACTCCGCGGGCATCACTGCGCCAATACGGAGCATATAAGCCTGAGAATGCCGGAACAAAGTAGATTCCACCACTATCTTCCACTGTTTTTGCCAGTGGTTCCACCTCATTCGAATTCTGAATGATGTTGAGATTATCGCGCAACCACTGTACCAACGCTCCGGTGATGGCGATGGATCCCTCAAGCGCATAGATGGCTGGAGCATCTCCAATTTTATAACCTACCGTTGTTAACAAACCATTATCCGATTGCACGAACTTCGTGCCCGTGTTTAATAGCATGAAACAACCGGTGCCATAGGTGTTTTTGGCTTCACCCACATCAAAACAGGTCTGGCCAAAAAGGGCTGCCTGTTGATCACCCAGAATTCCAGCGATGGGAACACCTGATAATTGACCTAGAGCAATCTGACCGTATACTTCACTGGATGAACGGATTTGTGGAAACATCACGCGTGGAATTCCCATAATCTGCAGAATTTCTGGATCCCAATCTAGCGTTTCGAGATTCATACATAGCGTACGCGAGGCATTGGTCACATCCGTGATATGCAAACCATGATCCGGTCCACCGGTGAGATTCCAGATCAACCAGGTATCCACATTTCCGAAGAGGATTTCACCTTTCTGTGCTCTTTCCCGAATTTCGGGAAAATTATCCAGGACCCACTTAACTTTCGGACCAGAGAAATAGGTTGCCAGGGGAAGACCTGTTTTGGAACGAAAGCGATCCTGCCCCCCATCCTGCGCTAAATGTGTACAAATTTTATCCGTTCTCGTATCCTGCCAGACAATTGCAGAATGAACCGCTTTGCCTGTGGATTTCTCCCAGAGAATAGCTGTTTCGCGTTGATTGGTAATGCCCACCGCAGCGATTTCATTCGGACGGATACCACTCTTTTGCAGTGTGTTGGAAATCACCTCCTGCGTATTTTGCCAGATTTCCAATGGGTTATGCTCCACCCATCCAGGTTGTGGGTAAATCTGTTGGTGTTCTTTTTGCTCGGATGCAATGATTTTACCAGTCAGGTCAAAAATGATAAAACGAGTAC
>JACZIY010000282.1 GCA_014860845.1 Anaerolineaceae bacterium | reverse complement strand
CATTATTAGGACCTTATGTAATGCTTATCTTTATCTATTTTTCGAAGGATAACAAAATTTTGATCAAGAATTTATTTTTAGGTCTACTGTTTGTATCATTATTTATTATTCTTTATGCAATATTTAACCTGCGATTATCCGGCGAAATCTTGCCAAATACCTACTTTGCAAAGCAAGCTGAATATCAAATTCTTTATACAAAACCGCTGGTATTAAGATATTTCGATTTAATTGTGGTTCCATTGACAGGATCCGGTATTTTATTACTTCCAGGTTTTCTTTATTCTTTGTTTTGTTCGATAAAGGAAAAAAATTGGAAATTATTATCTGCTTATTTGTGGTTCTTTGGTTATTTTTTTATTTACGCTGTTCGTTTACCTGCGACATATCAGCATGGGAGATATGTCATTCCGGCAATACCTGTTTATTTATTTTTAGCTCTTATTGGGGTGAATTCAATTTTTCAAAGCACCAATCACAAAATTAAACTTTCATTATTTGGGTATAAAGTATCAATCATTGCCATATTAGTAATTTTTTTCATTTTGGGTGGAAAGGCATATGCGGAGGATACCGCCATTATTCAATCCGAGATGGTGGAAACTGCTATGTGGATTAACGCGAATTTGCCACCAGATGCTGTTATAGCAGCACATGATATTGGCGCATTGGGATTTTTTGCGGATCGTCAAATTATAGATTTAGCTGGTTTAATATCTCCGGAAGTGATACCATTTATTAGAGATGAAGATCTATTGTCAAGATATCTAGATGAAAAAAATGCTGATTATCTTGTGATTTTTCCTGGGTGGTATGATAAATTGGATGAGTCAAAGAAAGTAATTTATCACACTGAAGGGGGCTTTTCTCCCAATGCTGGAGGAGAAAATATGACTATCTTTATTTGGGATTAGTAAATTTTGGATTTTCTAGTTACAGTATGCTAAAATATCAATCGATTTGATTAAAATATGGCTTTCCTCACATAGAAAAATAGGAGTCAAATAATGGCTGATAATACGACAAGTGTCAATGAGTTTTTAACTGATTTAGAGAATGAATATGAACAAGCACAAAAGGCATTGAAAGAAATTGATATGATGCTGGATCAAAGTCAGTCAGAATTATCGAAATTGATTCAAAGAAACACCTCTGCCAATTCTCATTTACAACAAATTCAAAATCAATTTGACACTATTCCAAGGAGTGATATTCGACTTGCATACAACTCAGCCATTGATTCACAACAAAGAATGTTAGTAATGCGCTCTCAACTGGAAAAATTGCAGAATGACCAAACTAATTTAAAAAGAAGAGTTTCATTAATTGATCAAATCAGACAATTTTTTCCTGATCAGCCATTACTGAATAAATCTGGAAAAACTGGGCAGTTGGGATCATATGGTGGTGGAGATGGTTTTTCCGTTCTTAAAATGATGATCAATTCACAGGAAACTGAACGTCAGCGATTATCTCGTCAAATGCATGATGGACCAGCTCAAGCATTGTCTAATTTCATCGTGCAAACAGAGATTGCAGCCAGACTTTTTGAGATCGATAAAGAAAAAGCAAAAAATGAACTAGAAAATCTAAAAGGCGCAGCGATGTCCACCTTTCAAAAAGTGAGAAATTTCATTTCTGAGTTGCGCCCGATGATGTTGGATGATTTAGGCTTGTTTCCAACAATCAAAAAATATGTTGAGCTCTTCAAGGATCAACATGGTGTTGATGTTAATTTAACGATAAATGGACAGGATCGTCGATTTGAACCGTTTCTAGAAGTTATGATTTTTAGAGCTTTACAAGAATTAATGGGGAATGCTGTGCGACATAATCAGGATCAACCCGTAAAAGTACAGATTTCCACCCAGATTGCTTTGGATGAAAATCAAATAAAAATAGCTGTTTCCGATAATGGTAAAGGATTCAATCAAGAGGAAAGTTCGTCTGAAACTGGTTTAGGTTTGAAGTTAATTCGTGATCGTGTCGAAATGCTTGGTGGATTCTATGACATTGATACCGCTGCAGGACAGGGTTGCAGAGTTTCACTAACAATTCCGATCATTTCTTCCGAATTAGAATAATTTTTTTCAATTTAGGAGTTTTTTATGTCAAAAACAATAGGGATTCTTACTGGTGGTGGTGATGTGCCAGGGTTAAATCCTGCGATTAAGTCAGTTGTCGTTGGAGCTATGGAAATGGGGTATAAGGTTTTCGGTATCCGGAGAGGTTGGGGCGGTCTTTTGCATTATGATTTGAATGAGCCTTCAACCCATGAATATTATGTAAAAGAGTTAACGTATAATGACGTGCGTACGATAGATAGGACTGGAGGAACTTTTCTCCATACGTCTCGAACAAATCCACAGAGAGTAAAAAAGTCTGATGTACCAGGTTTTCTAAGTAAATCTAAGTGGGGAAAACCAATTAAAGGAATGGATGATTATGTTGATTTCACGGACTATATACTTGATGTGTTAAGTCATCTTGGAATTGACTCTTTAGTCCCAATTGGGGGGGATGACACATTAAGTTTTGCTGTCAGGTTACATAAAGAAGGATACCCCGTGATTGGTATTCCAAAAACAATGGATAATGATGTCTTTGGAACAGATTATTGTATAGGATTTTCTACCGCGATTACAAGAAGTGTTGAATTTATAACCAATATGAGAACCTCGGTTGGGTCTCACGAACGAATTGGAATTATAGAATTATTTGGTAGAAATTCTGGTGAGACTAGCTTAATCAGTGCCTATCTGGCTTATGTAGACAGAGCATTAATTCCTGAGGTTCCTTTCTCGATTGATAAATTATGTAATTTTATTATGGAAGACAAACGTGCAAACACTTCAAACTACTCGATTCTTACGATTTCAGAAGGAGCAATTATTGAAGGTGGTGACGTTTATGAAACCGGAGAAGAAGATGCTTATGGACATAAGAAATTAGGTGGAATTGGTATCATCCTGTCTGAAAGAATAAAGCAGATTACCGGGCAGAACACAATGGTTCAGCAACTTGGGTACTTAATGCGATCTGGAGCTCCAGATTCCTTAGATCGAATGGTGGCAATGTCGTTTGGAAACCTTGTATCACAATTATTAAGAAGAAAAGAAACAGGCAAACTGGTTGCTTTACATGGTGGAAAATATACAACTGTTCCCATTGAAATGGTTTTGGCAGGCAGGAAAAGAGTGGATGTGCCGGCTTTTTATGATATCGAACAATATAAACCCAAAATTAAAGATTTTATGGGTGTTCCGATGTTCTTGAGCTAATTGGAAAAATGGGCGATTTCGCCCATTTTTCTTCTTTTATTGGATTATTATGGAAAATCAAAAACAAAAAATCTTACCTGGTCGTTATCAGGTTGTACCCAGAACACTTATTTTTATTAGAAATGAAGATAAAATATTGTTAATTAAAGGGTCAAAGAATAAAAAAATTTGGCCTGGATTATATAATGGAATAGGGGGACATATTGAGAAGGGGGAAGATGCTTTATCCGCTGCGCAAAGAGAATTGTTTGAGGAAACCGGATTGCAAAGCATCAATCTGGAATTAAGGGCTATTATTTTTATTGACGTTGAAGAGTACAAGGGAATTTCAATGTTTGTTTTTGTAGGAAATTCATCCATAATGCGAATGGTTGCCAGCGAAGAAGGTATTACAGATTGGATTAAAATTGATCACTTGAAAGATATCCCGTTGGTTGAAGATTTATATCAATTAATTCCAATGGTAATTAGCCTGGAAAAGAAAATCCACTTTGGAAGATATTACTACAATAACGGACAATTAGTGATGGATTTTAAATAACCCACTTATACGTTCATTGGCTTTTGGTAAAAAACAAATATCGTTGAACCATATTTTCTTTGGTCAAATTCGTTAAAATTCTTCAATTCTAAAGGTCTGTATTCAACTGGGTGAATTTGCACAATTATCCATCCATCATCAACTAACCAACCAGGATTATCGTCAATGATTTCTATTGTTTTTTGCCATAATCCTTTGTATTGCGGTGGGGCAATAAACACATAATCATAGGATTTGATTGGTTTTTTCTTCAGATATGGCAGGGTATCTGTTTTTCTCACTTCGGCCTGTTGAATAAATTTTGTGTGATGCAAATTTTTTTTGATCGTTTCAATGGCAAGGGGATGTAAATCGATGATCGTAGATGTTTTCGCACCGCGACTTAATGCTTCTATGCTTACACTTCCAGTTCCACCAAAACAATCCAACCAAGATGAGTCAATCAAGTCAGTCGAAATAATATTAAATAAGGCTTCCTTAGCACGATCTGTGATAGGTCTCGTACTATCTCCGGGAACTGATTGAATTCGCATTCCTTTTGCTTTTCCAGCAATTATTCTCAAAGTGCTCATGCTAAAATTTTGGCCAAACTGGAAATAATTTCGTTATTTTCTGCTTCATTATTTTCCATGAAATTTGTTATATAGGTAGAACGCCTCAATCTTAGTGCCAATGGAGCAATTGTTTTGATATCTTCAGTTGTGATGTGTTCTCGATTTTCTGAGGCTGCTAATGCTTTTGCTGCTTCAAATAAGGTTAATTCAGCTCTAAGAGAATGAATATTCAAGTCTTTGATTAATTGAATACCAAACATGGCAATTTTAGGGTCAATTTTTACCTTCCAGACAAATTTTCTTGCATTTTCAATTTCCTGTCTGGCTATGCTGTTTTCATCCTGAAAAATCTGAATGAATTCATGTGGGTTATTGAGATAATGACTGGCCCGAAAATAGGCTTCCAACCTGTCAGCGTTTTCATTAAGTCCGCTCGTGACCACCCTTAAGCCAAACCGATCCATAATTTGAGGTCTGAGGTTTCCTTCCTCAGGATTCATTGACCCAATTAATGTGAATCTGGAACGAAATGTTGAAGACATGGAAGCTCTGTGTAGCGTGTATTTTCCCATTGCAGCTGCGTCAAGAATTGAATTGATAATTTCGTTTGGAAGTATGTTTACTTCATCTATATAAAGGATATTTTTATCTGCAAGGGATAAAATACCTCTTTTCAGGCGTATTTTGCTGTTTTTATGATAAATCTCATCTATGCTTCCAGTAACACTTTCCAGGTCTGTATTTAGAGGTAACTCCATTATTTTTACTTTTGCAAGTTCTGAAAATGGTATATTTTCACCATATTTTTGAGCACATTCTGGACACACACCATCGATTCCGTAAGTTTCTATATCTTCTGGTAAGCAACCAAATTGACAAGAACTACTTTCCACAAAGGGAAGAATATCTACCAAGCCTCTCACTGAGGAGGTTTTTGCTGTTCCTCTGGGTCCAATCAATAATACCCCACCAATATTTGGATTAATAATCGAAAGAATTAAAGCCAATTTCATTTCAAATTGACCAACGATTCCTAAGAATGGATAGAATAATGGTTCTGCTATTCCTGAATCGTGCTGAAAATCATAATGGCTGATATTTTTGCCAGAAGCAATATCAATCAATTCTTTTAAAGATCGAATATTTGAATAATTAACAGATGAAGTTCCAGAGTTTTTCTGATCATTTCCTTCGTTATTATTCACTGACATCGTTATATGTCCAAAATCGATTTGCGAAAAAATTCCAAAACATGACAACAAGTATTAGAAAACCTAAAGTTAAATTATATCCAATAAACGACGGTGTTAATATAAATGAAGTTGGAATGATTTGGTTTGTAATTGATAAAAGAAATTTTTCAATCGGACTGAATAAAAGGCTTCTTATCCCTAAACCGACTAAACTAACCATAGTAAATTGAAAAAATTGTTGTCGAAAGCGCTTGGTACGCGAATCTGGATATGTCCAATATCTATTCAGCAGGAAATTACTGAATACAGCACAAATAAAAGAGATAATACTGGCATGGATCGGTTTAAATTTCATGAAATGAATCAAAAGATTAAAAACACCAAAATCAATGACAGCTCCAAAAGCACCAACCATGCCAAATTTTATAAATCTTTTTTGTTCTTTTCGATTCGAAATAATCATTGAATACCCAATTTAATTTGAAAATAAGGTATTGTTTTTGACAAGCCTTGTTCTAATGAGTACTCCGGTTCCCAGTCCAATAAGGTTTTGGCTTTGGAAATATCGGGCCTTCTTCGTTCAGGGTCATCACCCAGCCGCAAATCATCTTTGACTATGATACCTGCAGGATTATTGATGATTTCATTAATTTTAAGCGCTAATTCTAATACTGACATTTCCACTGGATTACCGATATTGATGGGATCATGAATATCAGAAAGCATTAATCGATAAATTCCGTCAATTAAATCATCCACATAACAGAAACTTCTTGTCTGTGCCCCTTCGCCATAAATTGTTAATGGCTCATTTCTAAGGGCTTGTTGAATAAAATTTGGGATTACTCGGCCGTCATCCAACCTCATCCTGGGACCATATGTGTTGAAAATACGAACAATGCGTGTATTGATACCATGAAATCGGTGATAAGACATCGTTAATGCTTCAGCGAAGCGTTTGGCTTCGTCATACATCGAACGAGGTCCTGTTGGGTCAACATGTCCCCAATACGACTCTTTTTGAGGATGTTCTTTTGGATCCCCATAAATCTCACTGGTTGAAGCAAGTAAAAAAATTGCATTGTTTGCTTTTGCCACACCAAGAGCGTTATGAGTTCCTAAAGCGCCTGCTTTCATCGTCTGAATTGGAAGATTTGGATACCCAAATGGCGAGTTCTTATTTGGGCTGGCAGGAGAAGCGAAATGAAGTACAGCATCTAGTTTGCCTGGAACAAAAATAAAATTTGACACGTCATGCCGTATGAATGAAAAATTCTCATTTGTAGATAAATGAGCAAGGTTTTGTGGGTCACCGGTTAAAAAATTGTCCATTCCAATGACAGAATGACCTTCTAATAATAGTTTTTCACATAAATGCGATCCTAGGAATCCAGCAGCCCCCGTTATTAAAATCCTCATATTAATTACTTCCATTCTATTCGAGTTATTAATCCATCACCTGTAATTTGATGAGTAGAAAATTGGTCATTCAAATTGACGATCCAAAAATTTCCCTGATAAATAAAACCTAATTGACAAATTTGTTCATCAGTACATGGTGAGGAATTGATTTTTTGAGGTTCTAGTCCTTGCATGTCGCCTAAAGGAAATATCACCTGTGAATTAGAACCATCGCGATCGCTAATTAATAACCGATATCTGCTTGATTCACTATTATCGGGAAAAATCGCCTCAAGGTAACCTAATTGGTACTTTTCTTTATTTTCAGTGGAATTTATGATTGAAGGATAAGCGAACATTCCAACATTCTCACTGGCTGTTACTGATTGATAAGTTTCCGTATCTACTGCTTTGAGATCAAAAATTGGCGAAAGTTCAGGATTTTCTTGAGAAATATCGTTTCGATGATTGACCCAGTAAATGAACCGATTATCTTTTGACCAGGAAAATGGTGATACCCATGCCCAATCACTTTTGGTTTGATATGGAATAACGTCTGTGATTATTTCTAATTCCTGATCCTTGATATTAATCAAGCCAAGTGCATCTGGTCGAATAAATGCAAGATTTTTCCCATCCGGACTGAATTGGAAATTTGTTCCCCACCATCCATAAATCCCCCCAGAATTGCTTTCAATGACCTCTTTTGTCCGCAAAACCTTACCATCAGCCCCAAGGGTTAATTCAATTAAGTTATTGTTCGCTTGCCATCCTGGAGCAACATCTCTTGGTTCAACTGTAGAAACAAGCACAGAAAGAGTATTTCCTGGGATCCAATCCGCAAAATGAATCACATTATCGATCTTTAGATAAACAGGTTTTGGTTCTTCAATTTCGAGATTGATTAGCCAAAGTTCATTGATTATTTCTTCTTCCGCACTGATTTGTGTGAACAAAAGCCATTTCCCATTAGGTGAAATACTTAAAATGCGGCCATCCAACTTGCCATTAGTAAGAATAGGCGTTCTATTCGAGGTTTGATTTTCCATCATCCAGGCATTTCCTGATGATAGATATATAATTTTGCCATTTATTGGGATTGAAGTGAATGGTGATTGAACTCCAATCATCATGATTTCAGGTTTTGGATCAAGAATATCAACTCTACGAACTTCGGTTCTTGAAAATAATTGCCCGTTTTCATACAGAAGACGATATGTAATTTCCTGCATACCATTAATCCCAGGTTGGATAAGTACGTTTTGTCTTTCAGGAAGTGCTTCATTCCTGACTGTCTGTTGTTCAAATGGTATGACAACTTCTTCCGTTTCAAACTTTTCTTCAACGCGAGTAATTTTAATTGAAATCGGTTCGGTGATGACTGTAAATACAGGTGGGTCAACTTTATCTAAGGGATTTAAATTAATTTCTTGTGAAGATAAAACTGTTTGTATTGTTGAACCAATTTCTATATCCACGGTTATTATTCTATCGTCTACTATTATTTCGATTGGTAAAGAAGAAATTTCGGGTTGGCTGGTACAACCTTGAAGGGTAAATACTCCAATCAGTAAAAATATTAATCCGTTGAATAAATTGAATTTTGGCATTTAGAATATCACAACGTTAGTGCCTAACTTCTTTAGATAATCAGGTATAATTTTGGTTTGTTACAATTAGGCAATTATAGCATGATAGAAAATAATGACCCACAAACAATATCTAATCTGGTTTCAGGCATAGAAGCCATCTTATTTATTTCTGTATCACCGGTTCAAGTTTCTCATTTGGCAGACACATTTGGTGTGACTTCCAAAGAAGTAGAAGCCAATCTTGATGTATTGGAACAGGATTTAATTAATGGAAGAGGAATTCGATTATTAAGAAATGCTGGTAAAGTACAATTATCTTCTTCTCCAGAATATTCAGAGTTGATTGAAAAGTATTTAGGAATAGAGACGACCTCGAAATTATCGCGTGCTGCGTTGGAAACACTAGCGATAATTGTGTATAGACAACCAATAACAAGGCCAGGTATTGATGCCGTCAGAGGTGTTAATAGTGACGCGGTTTTGAAAAGTTTGTTAAGTAAAGGATTAATTGAGGAAATCGGCAGGACTGAAGGACCAGGTCGTCCGATTTTATACGGTATCACAGAAGAATTTCTTCAATACTTTGGTTTAGGATCATTGCATGAATTGCCAGAGTTATTTAGTGATGATTTGGAAGAAATAAACAGTAAAAATGGAATACTAAAGGATTAATAATGGCTGAAGAGCGGTTACAAAAAATTCTTGCAAAAGCTGGTTACGGCTCAAGAAGAGCAAATGAAGAATTAATATCTGCCGGAAGGGTGAAAGTTAATGGGAAGGTTGCTATATTAGGCATGAAAGCAGATCCTGTTATAGATGAAATTTCGGTTGATAATGTAATAATTCCGAAAGAAGAAGCTTCATTATATATCGCCCTGTATAAACCAAGAGGCATATTATCTGATAATGCACCTCTTGATAATCGTAAAAACGTCAGAGACCTTATCGATTTAGATGGTCATTTTTTTACGGTTGGTAGATTAGACATGGAGAGTGAGGGTCTCATGATTCTCACTAATGATGGAGAATTGACGAACCGTCTCACCCATCCACGTTATGGTCACGAAAAAGAATATTTGGTTTTGGTTGCTAAAAGACCTGATGAAGAACAACTTGAAATTTGGCGCCGAGGTGTTGTATTAGAAGATGGATTTCGAACAGCACCCACAAAAGTCACAATCCACAAATGGCATGGTAAAGGCGCATGGTTAAAAGTGATATTACGTGAAGGTCACAAAAGACAAATTCGTGAAATTGGTCGTGTGATTGGATTACCGATCGTTAAATTGATAAGAGTAAGAATAGCTTCCATCAATTTAGGCAATTTGAAATCTGGTGAGTGGCGATATTTGACAGCGGATGAAGTTAAGCAATTGAAATTAAGCGGTGAAGGAAAAACATCATCCCTTGAAAATAAAAACAGGATGAAGAAATTTACTCCAAATCCAAGAAATAAAAAATTTACCAAAAAAGCAACTTATCGAAAAAAGAAATAGATAGATTGTAAAAATTATTTAATTTCTAAGATTTCTTCCAGTGACGCATAAACATCGCCAGAATGATTATTGTTCTTAGCGATTTTTCTAAATCGGTCTTTGACTTTTTCGAATGGCATTATCAATATATTATCTTTTTCTGTAATTCCGGAGAGAGTTACATTTTTATTCAAGAGTAACACTAGCAATTTCAATTCCTGATTATGGCTGTGGATGTAATTCGATTTTAGAATCTTTTCAAGTTCATTTTTATGATGTTTGTATTCAGATAGGGGATTTGGAAAATATTCTTTCTGCAATATTCTATTGAGAATGGAATTCCTTTTATGAATCCAATTTCCTTTATTATCATCATAGATAATTTCACCGTCGATATATGTTGGGATGATGGACCATAGTCCAGCAGGACCGACCAACAAATGAGGTATTGAAGAGCGGTAATGATATATTTGATATCGGTCATCCAGACCTTTGAATGTTCTATCAATTAATTCATCCGGACGGGGAGATTTACCAAATCGACTGGTAAAAAATCCACTTACAGAAGAAAGTAATACACCGACAATCATAATTGCAAAAAATATGGCAAATAAGTTTGGATTCGAAGATATTTCTTCAGAAAACACAGCAATTAGTGCAACTAGCATGCAACCCAAACTCACCCAACGAAGGATTTTCCCAATGAGTGCATTTCGTTGAACTGATTTTTGATCAATAATAATTTTCATAATTTAGGCTTCTAATGAAATTTGTTTTTCTATAGCAGCTTGAATCCCACTGATTAGGTTTAATTCAACATCGTTTTGAGCTGCTTTGATACCATTGAAAATTGCCAAAGAGTTCGACCGACCATGACCAATAAACACAAGGCCATTAACTCCCAGAAGTCGTGCAGCTCCAACCTGGCTTGGATCCATCATCGTTTTTATCCGATTGAAGGCAGGTTTAACTAACAACCCACCCAATTTGGTAATAAATCCGGACTTTATATCTTCTTTAATAATATCTGTCATCATTTTTCCAATTGCTTCACTGGTTTTTAGAAAAACATTTCCAGTAAAACCATCGCAAATGACCACATCTGTTTCACCTGCAAATACTTCCTTGGGTTCAACATTGCCAATGAAATTAAAATCAGCTTTCTTCATTAAATCTTTGGATTCTTTAATGAGTTGGTTTCCTTTTCCTTCTTCTTCCCCATTTGATAACATTGCTACTCGTGGATTTTTGATATTGAGGACTTTTTCAGCAAAAATGCTACCAATAATGCCAAATTGAACAAAGAAATCCGGTCGACAATCTGCATTTGCACCAATATCCAGTACAACACACCTGCCTTTTCGGGTTGGAAATACAGCTGTTAAAGCTGGACGTTGGACACCTTGAATTCTTTTTAATATCGAAATTGCATTAAACATTGCCCCTCCAGTGTTACCTGCTGTTACAAATGCCTGTCCCTTACCTTCCTTGAGCAATCTTAACCCAACTGCCATAGAATTATTTGGTTTCCTGCGAGATGCTTCAACAGGTTTATCAGTCATTTCTAAAACATCTGGAGCGTCGATAATTTGGATTTTATTTGAATCAAAATTAACTGG
>JACZIY010000281.1 GCA_014860845.1 Anaerolineaceae bacterium | reverse complement strand
CCTCAATCTTAATAGTTTTTTCTGGAATTAATATTGCGTTGGGATATGTATCTTTAATTTCCTCGATTGCATTCAATTTTAACAATTCGATTAATTCGGTTTTTAATTTTTCATAATCATTTTCTGTTGGTGAGAATGTTTTAATATCCACACCTCCATACGTTGAACCATTATTCATCACGACAATATTTCCACCCAAATCATTTTCAATGGATGTAATACTACCACCTGAAACATTGCCGATCGTCCCACCTGACATACAGAGTATGGGTACATCAATTTGTGACTCAACCCCTGGTTTTAAAGTCGCTTCCTTTGTCGTTTCAAATCGGATGAGTGGATCACCACTCGTTCGTACGATTGTTCCTTCAGGAATAAATATTTCTTGATCCGATATATTTCTGAATGTCACCGCGCCTGATGCTTTTTTATCAGGAATACGGATGATTCCAGTGCTTTCCTCTTCCAATTGACCTTCTATTTCAATTTCAACAATGTTGTAAGGAATTGCACCAGTCATGTTGATTTCTTTAATAGTGGGATCAGATCGAAAATTCATTTGCATCGACTGTTCTTCAAGCATGGGTGAAAGGGTTATCTGCGCAGATGGAATGAAAATAAAAATGGTAAGGATTGTAGCTATCACTCCTATAGAAAATACGATCCACCGCATTTGAATAGATAATTCAAAATTTTTGATTTGAATTTTTTTATCAAAATCTAATTGATTCCTACTTCCATCAGAATTTTTCGTCAGAATAGATCGATCTCTTATTCTTGGTTTTCTCCAGGGTTTTTTCTGGGCTTCTGGAATACTCGAAAATATGGATACTCCCAGTTCCTTTAATTGATTAATGATCACAGGTTCATCAGTCACGACCGAAATTTGGGCACCTAAACTCTCAGCAGACCTTAATATAAGAATGATATCGATAGAATTTAATTTTATTTTTCCCTTATTCGGCCAAACCAATAATATCCTTTGAGTTTTACTCCAGGCAATTTTATCTCTGATGGAAATTACATTATCAAATGCATCAAGTTGTAAGATAGCTGTTTTCATGATTATGGTTGATTATAAGGTATCACCAGGGATCAAAGAAACCAGATCATTCATCAAATCTTTCAAATTGGCATAATTATACATAAAGCATTTTATGAAGAATACTGGACTATAATTATCTCAAGGTTCGTGACCTTGGAGCTATTTATGTTAAAACAAATTTTATTTTTCTTATCCTTGATGGTAATTGTAAGTATTACTGGCTGCAATCTTCCTGATTCACCTGAGATAAATCCAGAGATGATTGCATCTCAAGTCGCAAATCTCCTGACAACGACTCCAGATCTGGATGAGCCAACTGATCTTCCAATTGAAGTTCCAACGATTACGATCCAATTCACTCCAGAAATTATTTTACCGACAGAAACTGCAATTCCTACACAGGAATCATCTGTGACCCCAACAATTCTTCCACAGGGTATTCCTACTGGTGCACCTAATTGGATTGATCAATTTGACGATGGAACCCGTTTTGGTGTAAATCCTGAAGGATATGATGATGGTCAGACAAAAATAAGTGTCTCAGATGGCTCCCTAACTATGACCAGTATTTCAGCAATAGGCTGGAGGGGCTGGCGTTTGACCAGTCAAAAACCAGCAAATTACTATTTACAGGCAAATTTTCAAACAAATGAATGTGCGGGAAGTGATCAATACGGACTCGTTGTTCAATCTCCTGATTTTGAGAGTGGATTTGGTTATTATTTCGGATTAACCTGTGATGGGAGATATGCATTTCAAAAGTGGGAGGAAAGTGGATTATCCAACTTACAGGGATGGATCAGTGACCAAAACATTGCAGCAGGTTCTAATCAGAACAATACGATTGGAATTCTAAAATCAGGAAATCAATATAATCTTTACATAAATAATATTTCAATCGTGAAGATAGACGATGAAAAATTTTCTGCACCTGGATATTTTGGTCCTTATATTGCTGGCGTAAATACACCTAATTTTTCATTTCAGCTGGATGAAATCGCTTACTGGAATCTTCCATAATATGATAGGTTGTTAATGTTTCCTTCCTTCTCTAACCGCCAATTTGTAACCAGACAACAGGTTGTTGAATATGCTAAGAAAAAGATTAAAAGTAGCCCAGTGTATCTCGATACCGAAACCACCGGGCTTGAAAACACTGATGAGATCATTGAAATTGCTATCGTCAATTCGTCTGGTGAAGTGATCTTTGAATCCTTTGTAAGACCTCAAAAACCAATTCCTGCTTCAGCGACTGCAATAAACAATATAACGAATGCAATGGTCGCAAATTCACCCTCATGGGCTGAAATTTGGCCGACTATTCGAACCCTGCTCCTGGACCATTCCATTGGGATGTATAATGCTGAATTTGATATTCGGATGATCTTACAATCTTTAGAAATTAATAATATTCCAAACATAACCAGATTGAATGCCTTTGATATTATGAAAGTGTATTCCGATTACATGCGCTCAGATCGAAGATTTCGTTTGGAACAAGCTGGAAGAAATCTAGGTATCGTAATTCCTAATTCTCACCGCGCAGCAGATGACACTTTATTAACCCGTGCAATCTTCCATTCAATCGCGGGGGTCCCCTATTAGAAAATTTTCTGGTTGATTAACGGTATTGATTGTTTGCTATTCTCGATGTTTTTTTTCTTTGCATGCGAGAAAAGTCCACCAGAAGAAATGAACAGGATGAAACCTTGATGCCTAAATTTAAATTTAATCGATTACAGTGGTTTGTACATTTTGGTTCAATAATCCCTTTTTTAGTATTGGTGTGGGATGCAATTTCGAACAATTTAACGGTTAATCCGATACAAGAAATCACACAAAGAACAGGGCGGACAGCCATTATCTGGTTAGTTTTATCTCTGGCCTGTACACCACTAAATGTAATTTTTGGACTAAGACCTTTTAATCAGGTACGGCGGCCACTCGGTTTATACTCTGCATTTTATGCATCTTTGCACTTCATTACCTTTTTAATTCTGGATTATGGATTCAACCTGAATTTGATTTGGCAAACGATTATTGAGAAACCATACATACTTTTAGGTCTATCAGGATTCTTGGTTTTAATCCTGTTAACATTTACTTCAACAAAAAAATCCATGCAAAAGTTGGGTAAAAAATGGAATAAACTTCATCGCCTTGTTTATCTGGCATCAATTATTTTATTGTTGCATTTCTTTATGG
The DNA here is from genome assembly GCA_014860845.1 of Anaerolineaceae bacterium. Next base: position 4,896 of record JACZIY010000281.1, on the reverse strand, counting down.
CTTTAAAATTCATAAACGCGCTTGCTATTGCTGTTGCTATTATTCTGGTTATTCTACTTTCAGTTCGAATTCCTTTCATTCGAAAATTTTTCGTCACAAGACAACCTGCCTGGTCAGGATCAGTCAATAATTTTCTTACCGGAAGAAAAAAGAAAACGATTTCTATCAAAAATAGCTTATCCAACGAGTAATAACTAAATCAAAATTAATCCAATGTGATTCAGGTATCAGAATTGTTATAAAATCACTGTATCACCTTAATTTAATACGAGGGAAATCGAGATAAATTTATATGGAATTTACAGATAATCAGGATGAAATTGCCAAACGAGCGCTTGAAGGAAGTATTTTCCTTACTGGCATTGCCGGGAGTGGAAAAACGACCATTGGAAAGATTTTTTTGAATTATCTCTTGGAAAAAGATATTCCCGGAAACAAAATACTTGTATTGGTTCCTCAAAAATCATTGGGGATTACATATTCAGAATTTTTGGAGAGGATTGAATATTTTAATGGGAATTTACCCGACATTCAGACCGTCAGTGGAATCAGTCAGAAAATAATTCGATTGTTTTGGCCTATCATTGCACCACAATATAAATTTAAAAATCCAAAACTCTATCCCACCTTCCTAAATATTGAATCCGCGCAATATTTTATGGCAAAAGTATGTGAACCTTTTTTTGAAAAAAATTTCTTTTCAACCATAAAATCTGAAAAACCAAGAATTCTCTCTCAAATCCTTGATAATCTCAACAAATCGGCGCTTGTTGGTTTTCCTCATGAAGAAATAGCGTTGCGATTAAAATCTGCCTGGAGTAAGGAAAGTAACCACATCATTGCTTATGACGAAGCCCAGGAATGTGCAAACACATTTAGAGACTACTGTTTGGAATTCAATTTCATTGATTTCTCCCTTCAATATGAAATCTTCAATAAAATCATTCATGAATCATTCTTAATTCAACAATATTTATTTAATAGTTATGAATATTTAATATATGATAATTGTGAAGAAGATACACCTGTAGCCCATGATCTCATCCTGGAATGGTTACCTCGATTCAAAAGCGCCTTGGTGATCCAGGATGAAAATGCAGGATTTCGGACCTTTTTGGGAGCTGACCCCACCAGTGCTCCCCGTTTATCTGAAAACTGTCAGGAGCTCATTGAAGTCCAGGATTCTTTTATTACAGATCCACCTATTCAGGAAATTATTTCCATTTACAATAAAGCATTATCTCACCAACCGATTGGGTTAATTTCAGATACTGGATTTAAAAGGTTGTCCTTTCACCATCTCAAGTTTTATCCGGATATGATCGACCTCGTCGTGAACCAAATTGATGAAAAAATCAAGCAGGGTGTTGACCCCGGAAAGATCGCCATTTTAGCGCCATTCGTCAGCAATGCCCTTCGCTTCCAAATCCAACAAAGGATGAATGATAATAATATAAAATTGGTTACCCACCGACCGTCTCGAAGTTTACGTGAGGAATCAATTACGCATAGCCTAATATCTTGGACAAAATTGGCATATCCGGAGTGGGGTTTATCACCTTCTATTTATCAATTCCGAACAGCGATTACCCATTCGATAGGGAATATGGATCCCATTAGAGCTGATTTATTATCCCGTATTGTTTTAGCAAAAAATGATACTTTTGCTTTGCGTTCAATGAATGATGTTCGCCCGGAAATGTTGGAAAGAATCACAATCCAGGCAATTTTTCAATATCAGAAAATTTTTACCTGGTTAATGAATTATCAGAACAACAAATCTGAAGTAGATGTTTTTCTGGCAAGTTTCTTTGGGGAAATTTTGTCTCAACCTGGGTTCGGTTTTCACGAGAACTATGAAGGTGCTGAAATTACTGGCAGATTGATTGAATCGATGCAAAATTTTAGAAAGAATACTTTCTCACATTTTCTAAAAACTGGCGAAAATTGGGCTTTGGACTACATCACAATGCTAGAAAATGGTCTGATATCTGCTTTGTATTTGCAAACCTGGGATTTACCTCCCCAGGATGCTGTATACCTAGCTCCTGCCCATACCTTTTTAATGCAAAACCGACCTGTCGAAATTCAAATATGGTTGGATATAGGTAATATGGGTTGGTGGCAAAGATTGATGCAACCACTCACCCAGCCTTACGTATTATCAAGAAATTGGATAGATGGCACGAAATGGACTGATATCCATGAATATGAAAATAATCAGAAAAATTTGGAGAAATTGATCAGTGGATTATTACGTCGCTGTTCAGGCAATCTTATACTTCACACAACGGGTTACAACGAAAGTGGTGATGAACAAACCGGTCCTCTTCTAAAAGCCACACAGAGAATATTACGAACATATCACCGCCAGATTGGAAATAAAAATGTTTAGACCAAGGCCAAAGCAACTGGAGATTCTCAAATATACCAGCGGAAAAATGGGTATTTCTGCGGTTCCTGGAAGTGGAAAAACGCAGACATTATCATATTTGGCAGCTAATTTATTGTTTGAAGGTAAGGTAGAGGATGACCAGGAAATATTGGTCGTTACATTGGTCAATTCGGCCGTGAATAATTTTTCTAATCGAATCTCCAGCTTCATGGAGGCTTTCGGTTTACTCCCTGGGGTAGGATATCGTGTCAGAACTCTGCATGGATTAGCCCATGATATCGTAAGAGAAAGGCCGGATCTTGTTGGTCTAGGAAACGAATTTGAAATTATTGATGAACGTGAAACAAACCAAATTCTGGATACATCTGTCGAGAGCTGGCTAAAACGTAATCCAAATTTTATAGATCGCTGGGGAAAACCAGATTATTCCAACAATTTAAACCGAACCCAAAAATCAGATTGGCAATCTGCCCTTTCATCAATTTGTACTAATTTCATTCGAACAGCAAAAGATCTACAATTATCACCGCAGGAAATATTTACAAGATTATCTGACTTGAAAATCAACGACTCTTTACTTAACCTGGGGGTAGAAATTTATGAAGACTATCAAAGAGCTTTGAATTATCGATCGGCTGTTGATTTTGACGATTTGATTCGTTTGGCACTAATGTGTTTACAAATAGATCCCGATTATTTAAACCGGTTGAGATACCAATGGCCATTTATTCTTGAAGATGAAGCTCAGGATAGTAGTCGCCTTCAGGAAGTTATTTTAAAAGCACTTGTTGGAGAAAACGGCAATTGGGTACGTGTCGGTGACCCGAACCAGGCTATATTTGAATCTTTCACTACCGCAAGTCCAGAATATTTAAAATCTTTCCTTGCCCATCCTGGTGTGAGCTCGAAGACATTGCCAAATTCAGGCCGATCAACGCAATCCATTATGGATCTTGCCAACGAATTGATTCGCTGGACGAATGAGGACCACCTAATTTACGCATTACGCAATTCATTAACAATGCCATTTATTGAACCGACACCTAAATATGACCCACAACCCAACCCTGAAGACCACCCAGAGAAAATTTATCTATTCGAAAAGCCACAATCATCCGAACAGGAAATTAAGAGTGTGATTGTTTCTTTGAATAAATGGTTACCTGAAAATTCAGACAACACTGTCGCTGTCCTCGTTCCAAGAAATTACAGAGGTGGAAAAATCGTCGAAGCCCTCCAGAGAGAAAAAATCCCTTATGTTGAAATTTTACAAACCAGTCAATCAACCAGAAATACCGCTGCCATTCTGGCTTCCATCCTGAATTTTTTGGAAAGCCCCAATCAGACTACGCGACTTATAAAAATATTTGATTTCCTGTCTCGAATAAAATTTTCACTGTCAAGACAGAACAGGGACGAAATCGTCAGACTTATTCGAACTTGTAATTATCTGGAAGAATTCTTATTCCCGGTTCCCGATCATGATTGGATACAGAATCTTCATCAACAAGAAAAACCACCAGATAATGAAATTATTCAAATTTTGCTTGAATTTAGAATTCAATTGTCAAGATGGTTAAAAGCAGCTGATTTACCTATACACCAAATAATAATTACCATCAGTCAGGAATTATTTGAAAAACCCGCTGATTTAGCCCTGGCACACAAATTAGCACTCATTCTTGAACAATATGCCAAAAACCATCCTGATTGGTTACTACCTCAATTTGCAACAGAACTATCATTAATTGCTGAAAATCGTAGAAAATTACAGGGATTTTCTGACGAGGAATCTGGTTTTAATCCGGAAATGCACAAAGGTAAAGTCGTCGTCACAACCTACCACAAAGCCAAAGGGCTTGAGTGGGATCGGGTTTATTTAATGTCAGTAAACGACTATGATTTTCCTTCGGCATCGATAGGCGATCACTTTATATCAGAAAAACATATCTATAAAGATGAAATAAACCTGGAAGCAGAAATTAATCAAAAACTTAATGCCTTAGCAGAAAGCGATCTTGAAAACCTTTACCTGGAATATGGACTCGCAACAGAACAAGCCAGAATAGAGTATGCAGCGGAAAGAATTCGCCTGTTTTTTGTTGGAATAACCAGAGCAAAAAAGGAATTAATCATTACCTGGAATACCGGAAACACACATCATAAAAACAGGAAAAATGCTAATCCTTCTATTCCATTCTTAGCCTTATCGGCTTTTTGGGAGAAACAAAATGAAATTTGATTATTCTCAGAACAAGCTACATGATTACATCGAATGTCCCCGAAGATTTGAATTGCGGTATCTTTTACAAAGAATTTGGCCAGCAGTTCACTCAGAACCGGTTCTGGAATTAGAAAAACAAATCAATAATGGAAAAATTTTCCATCTCATGGCACAACAATATTTCAGTGGCATCCATCCGGAAGATATCCTTTTACAGATTGATAATGAAAATATTACGACCTGGTGGAACGCATTTCTTGCGTTTGCGGAAGCATTT
>JACZIY010000002.1 GCA_014860845.1 Anaerolineaceae bacterium | reverse complement strand
TGACTCACTTCTAATAAATTCGGATTTATCTTTTTCTAAGTTGTCAAATAATTCCTCCAGATTTTTGACTTCAAATTCGTCATCTTCTTCTGGAATATCAATACTATCTTCTGATGGGGCAATTTCCTGCAGCCATCCTGGAATCTCAGCTGGTTGAATCTCTTCTTCTTCATCTTTTATTTCGTCAATGAGATCCTCTGGTAATTTTTCCACTTCTCTGCTTGATTTCTCATCATCTAATGGGATAATTGGTGGAATCGTAAAGCTCTTATCGAGCTTCTCATCTTCTTCTTTTGAAACTTCCCATCCTGCATCTTTAATCCAATCTGGAATTTCGTTGTCTTCTCCTTTACCATCAGTTGGAAAAGCAATTTCACTCATTTCATCTTGTGATTCATCCAGATTAGCTACAACTTCCTGACTTTCTCTTGTGACAGGGGGCTCGATTTCATCTTCACTTTCTACTTCTATGGTTTCGATTGGTTGACCGACAGTATCATCAAGCCAATTTGAAAAATCCTCACTTTTAGCACTTTCATGATCCAAAGCAAACCCTATGGATTGAGCCCAATCAGGTTGGTCATCGACACTCATACTAGGATCCCAATCCAAAAAATCCACCATGATATTCGTATCGGAGACATCCAGGTTAGATAAAATCTTTTCATTTACATATTGAAAATATGGATCCATATCAACTACTCTTTGACGGAAAACCTTTTCGTCTTCTTCCCTTGTGGTCCCAGGCAAAATTTCAGTCAGAATTTTATTTGCCTCGTAACAATATGGCAATTTACTGATTAATTTGCTACAAGTTTCTGTTGCTTCAACTTTTTGTCCTAAGAGGAAATATATTCGGGCCAGTATAACTTCAAGATCGACTCGATTGGGGTCTTCGGATAAGGCTGCCCAAATCTCTGCAATTGCCTGATTGTATAATTCCCCACGCGTATACATTCTGACGAGTGCACCTCTGGTCAATCTAATTTTTGGAGGGGCAACCCCATCACGATTGGTATATAGCCTGCGCAATTCATCCTGAACTGCTTTATTGGAAGGTTGGACTTCAAAAGCTCGTTCCATGTGCCAAATAGCAGCATCGAGATTATTTTCATCTTCACGAATGATAGACATGCCAATATGGGAGATAAAATCATCTGGTATGGAAGAAAGAACTCTTTGGAAAATATCTGATGCATCACCATATTTCTGTTTTTCAAGTAACGCTTTTCCTAACAATCGGTAACTATCAATGTGTTTAGGGTATATTTGAAGGATATGTTTGCAATGCCCAATTGCCTGATCAATTTGTCCATTATCAATCTGGTTTTCAATTTTCCGGATGTATTCACGTAAAGAAATATTAGCCATAGGTACCTCCCAGAATTAGTATGCAACATCTTAATTTATTTCGCAAGTACATAATAAATCGAAAATTAATTAGATGAAGAAAAAACAAAACTGAAGAGGGAGGAAAATTAATCTCCCAGGTAATCCCTTAATTTTCTTCGAATTACCGGATGGCGCAATCTGCTGAGTGCCTGGGCTTCGATCTGCCTTACTCGCTCACGAGTAACACCCATTTTACGTCCAACTTCCTCTAATGTGTACGCCTGACCATCTAAAAGCCCATATCGCAATTGAAGAATTCTGACCTCTCTGGGGGGAAGTCCATTTAGAACTTCTTCCAAATGTTGACGTAATAAATTATATGTGGCGGTATCATCAGGAGGAGGTGCTTCGTCATCTTCAATAAAATCACCAAGAACTGAATCTTCTTCATCATCTGTAGGTGTTTCCAGAGAAAGAGGTCTACGGGCAACCTGAATCATATTTTCTACTTTTTTTGGCGGCACATCTAAAGCTTCAGCCAACTCTTCGACACTTGGTTCTCTGCCCAATCTTTGTGTTAATTGATGCTGAATTCGTAATAATTTATTGATCTGATCCCCCATATGGACTGGGACACGAATTGTTCGACCCTGGTCAGCAATGGCACGGGTCACAGCTTGTCGAATCCACCAGGTCGCGTAGGTTGAAAATTTATGTCCCCGACGATAATCGAATTTCTTGGTCGCACGAATGAGTCCTATGTTGCCTTCTTGAATCAAATCCAAAAAAGGAACCCCGCGACCCATATATTTTTTTGCAACACTAATTACAAGACGAGAATTTGCTGTGATTAAGTGTTCGCGACCATCCCAACCGTCCTCGATTAACTTTCTTAATTCAAATCTTCGATGGTCAGTTGAATTCCCTCTCGCTAGTTCTTCCCTGGCAATTCTTCCTCTTTCAATACGCTGGGCTAATTCAACTTCTTCTTCTGCTGTTAATAATGGAACTCTACTGACTTCTTTCAGATAAAGACCAATTGTATCGTCCGTATCAATGTTTTCAAGGTCATCAAAAACAAGTTTTCCAGCTTCTTCTTCGTCAAGTTCTTTCTCGTCGAGGTCAAGCTCTAAATCATCTTCAGCTGGACCATCTAAGGGGGTTTCGTCTTCGACATATGGTATTCCTGCACTCATTAATGCAGCAAAAGCTTCTTCTAATTGTTCTACATCCTGTTCAGCCTCTGGGAAAAAATGAAGAATATCATCAATCGTTACATATGATTTCTGCCGGCCAAGTTCAATTAATCTGGCAATTGCCGGATATTCATTTAATTCTTCACTATCATCATCTACAACATTTAGGAAATTATCCATACTTTAAACTAATCCCTCAAGGTAATTATTTACAAAAGACCATAGGTCTAAATTATTAACATAAAAAGGTCGCATTCTTCAGCATACACTTTTTCATTCTAAAATTCAATAGCAAAAGCTATTGAAAAACGACTGTGCACATAAACGAGCGGAATTGTCCGCTCGTTTCAGGTTCTAATTAAATTAGCAAGCTAGATATTACAACAAATGAAATATGAAGTCAATAACAAATTTGTGAAATATATAATTTATTAGATTAGAAAATTTTAAGATTTCTATTCATGAAGAAGAAATTTATATAAATTATAGAAAATTTGTGAGATTTGTCTTGAATTTCATTTGACACATATATTATTCCGATTAAAATAATCTTTTGTAGTTGAGTTCAACATCTGTATATCTTGTACTATCCAATTTTATCTACTCTGAGGAGGAAAAATGAATATTTTTGGTCTCGCCAGGCATGGTTTCAACACTTTCGAACAAATTTCAATGCTTGGAATTATAGTTGTTGCAATAATTAGCCTTGTGTATGCATATTTACTCAGGAAACATGTCTTGAAAAAAGATAAGGGAACTGAGAAGATGCAGGAAGTTTGGAATGCAATTCGCGTTGGCGCTGACAGTTATCTATCAAGGCAATTGCGGACTATTATTGCTTCCATAGTAATCTTGACATTTGTATTGTTCTTCAGTGTTTACGTTGTTCCGCCGAGTTTAGAAGCGCAAGAAGAATTTGCTGGTCAAAATGTTAGAATGATTATTGCTATAGGTCGATCGATCGCCTTCATTATCGGAGCAACCTTCTCCATTCTGGTAGGACAAATGGGAATGAGAATGGCGATTCAAGCCTCTGTTCGAGCTGCCTCAGCTGCAAGATCAAGCCTGAATGAATCGCTTTCGATTGCTTATTATTCCGGTACATTTACTGGAATGCTTACCGATGGTCTCGGTCTTCTCGGTGGCACAATCATTTTCATGATATTTGGCAAAGCAGCTCCAGATGCGTTATTAGGTTTTGGTTTTGGTGGAACGTTAGTAGCCTTGTTCATGAGAGTGGGTGGTGGCATTTACACCAAAGCAGCGGATGTAGGCGCGGATCTTGTAGGAAAAGTTGAACAGGATATACCAGAAGATGATCCGAGAAATGCAGCGGTGATTGCTGACCTGGTGGGTGACAACGTTGGTGATTGCGCTGGTATGGCAGCTGATATTTTTGAGAGTTACGAAGTCACCATTGTTTCTTCATTGATTCTGGGTATTGTGCTCGTTTCTCTGACGGGTGATCTCAAATGGATTGTATATCCTCTCATCATACGTGCGATTGGTGTTATCAGTTCCATAATGGGAACATTCGCTGTACCTATATGGATGAAATTCCCGATCAAATTCTTACGGGCACATGACTCAGAAGAGGCAATGTTCCGTTCCTATGAAGTTTCCAGTATCAATACTATTTTGTGGTCATTCGTTGTTGCCATCGCATATGCTGGTGACTGGCGATTAGGTATGCTTACTACCATTGGTGTTGGTTTGGCTGTTGCGTTTAATCCACTCACATCATATTTCACCTCAACCAAGAAAGCACCAGTCAAAGAAATTGTTAAATCTGCTGATACCGGTAGTGCTACTCTAATACTTTCTGGTTTATCAGTAGGTATGGAATCTAGTGTCTGGGCATTGGTTGTGATTTCGATCAGTTTCATTTTCGCTTTGTTGTTGTTCAATGGAGAAGCACCTATTTATGTAATGTACGCAGTCTCAATGATTGGTATTGGTATGCTCAGTCATACCGGTAACAATGTTGCTATGGATTCTTTTGGACCCATATCAGATAACGCCAACGGTATTGGAGAGATGGCCTGGCATGGCATGGAGGACAAAGAGACCAAGGATGCCCGGCAGATTATGGCTGATCTTGACGCAGTTGGTAATACAACTAAAGCTATTACGAAAGGTATAGCAATTGCATCGGCTGTAATTGCTGCGGTAAGTCTTTTTGCATCTTACATGATTGACGTGGGTCGCGTGCAGGTTCAATTAAATGTACCAGTGATCGATTCAATCCGGATATCCGAAACAAATGTATTTGTTGGATTGCTTATTGGTGGGGCTTTACCCTGGCTTTTCAGCGCACTCAACATTCGTGCTGTTAGTCGAGCAGCGGGTCAGGTAGTGGATGAAGTTCGTAGGCAATTCAGAATTCCTGGGGTAATTGAAGGTACAGTTAAGCCGGATTATGCCAGGGTTGTAGGTATTTCTACAGAATCTGCTCAAAAAGAATTGGTCCCGATCGCTTTATTGGCAGTCATCATTCCCTTGATTGTGGGTATGGTTCTTCAGGTAGAGGCTTTGGGAGGATTTTTAGCTGGTGTTATTCTTAGCGGCCAATTATTAGCTGTGTTTCTTTCAAATTCTGGCGGTGCTTGGGATAACGCAAAGAAAACAATTGAAGATGAGCCACGTGACCTTCAAGCCAATACAGGAAAGGGATCAGAACGACATAAAGCGGGTGTTGTAGGAGACACTGTTGGTGACCCATTAAAAGATACAGCTGGTCCTGCTCTCAATCCTATGATTAAGGTTGTTAACCTGGTGAGTTTATTAGCAGCTCCTGTGATTGTGAAGTATCAGGATCTTGGCGTAGTAGGATGGATAGTTGTTGTAGTGCTTTTTGCTATTGTCACCTGGGCGTTTTTACAGAGTAAAAAACCTATTGAAATCAAAAAGACATTAGAATAATAGTAAGTTGATTATTAATCATGAAAACGGAGAAGTATATTTTCTTCTCCGTTTTTTTTATAAATTGCCTATTGAAAATGGGGCATCCGTATTTATAAGGATTTTCTGATTCGTTTCAGGATGAAGAAACTCTATGGATGAAGCATGGAGCATCATTCGATCGACGCTAAAATTCAATTCCCGTTGAGATTTTGTAAGATCTTTCGTGTAAAGCTGATCCCCGAGAATTGAAAGACCTAGAAAGGATAAATGAGACCTAATTTGATGCGTATAGCCAGTATATGGAATTGCCTCTAAGAAAGATAAACATTTTTTTCGGTCAAATTTATGCTTGATAAAATGCGTTTCAGCTGATTTTCCAGATTGTTTTATGATCGTTCTGTGTTGGCGATCTCCATTCACCAATAGGGGTAATCTTGCTGTGTAATGATCCCATTCAGGAATATTATGTGTAATTGCCCAATAATTCTTTTGAATTAATCTTTTTTCAAATTGAGTATTAAGGTTTCGATGTGATTCCTTATTTCTAGCGAATAAGATAACACCGCTTGTCTCTTTATCAAGACGATGAACAGTCATTAATTCTGGGAACTCAGTTTTCAGTAAAGATTGCAAATTTTCTTTGTTTTTATCATAACCATCTGGAATTGTTCGTAAGCCAGATGGTTTATTGATCACAATAATAGAATTATCAATGTATATGATTAAATCGGTGAGCATCGAGCGTGCATCATTCGTGATAATTTCGATGATGTTTTTTTAATCAACAAAATAACTTACACCTAGAACCCCTGGTCCTGAATGTGTTAGAAACGCAGGTGGTAGCTCAAATATTTGAATCGTGTCGATTCCAAGTAACTGCTTAAAATCGTGAGCAAGCGATTTTGCTTCATTTTCAGCAGCACCATGTTGGATACTGAACATTGAAAACCCCTTTTCTTTACACTCTGAAACAACTAATTCCTTTAATCTTGCGAGCGCTTTTTTGGTAGTCCGTTGGCTATCCACAGGTTCAACCTGTCCGTTTTTTAAACAAAGAAGTGGTTTTACCTGGAGTAGACTTCCAAATAGCATCTTTGCTCCCCCAATTCTCCCTCCTTTGTATAAATATTCAAGCGTATCAACTACAAATAAATTTCTTTCTCTGGTTTTCAAATCCTCGACTTTTGAAATGATTTCTTGGCTTGAAAGACCGTCCTGAGCATATTTGTTTGCAACTTTCACAATGGATGCTAATGACGCACCAATAGCTAATGTATCAATTATGTTTATATCTGCATTTGGGAAATCCTGGGCTGCAACTTCAGCACTTCTGAAGGTACCACTTACCTTTATAGGAGGGGTCAGGACAATAATTGCATCCCCCGCTGATAAATGTTTTTCAAATATGGGATTATATAAACTTGGTGGTGGGGCAGCGGTTTTTGGTAATGTAGGAGATGAGACAAGTTTCTTAAGAAATGCACTTGAATCTAATTCGTAATCATCTCGAAATGATTCATCTCCAAAAATTATGATCTGGGGGAAATATTCAATTCCCATTGCTTTTGCGTCTTCGACAGGAATGCTGGAAGTTGTATCTGCAAATATAGAAACCATAGGATTTACCTTTCTTACAACACAATGATCAGGATAAGACTAATTGGTTCAAGATGCTTTCACCGTGATAAATTCTTCTAATAATTTCGGATAGAAGTGGTGCAATTGACACCTGTTCAATTTTCGCACATCGTTTTGCTCGTTCTGACAGAGGTAATGTGTTTGTTACTATTACCCGTTCGATTCTAAGGTCATTATAAATGATATCCAATGCAGAATCTAATAATATTGGATGAGTAATGGAAAGCCAGACTTTTTCTGTGATCCCCTGGTCAAATAATGTATCTATTTGTTTTAAAATACTTCCCCCGGCTATTATATCGTCGATAATAATTGGTTTTTTTCCTGCGACTTCACCGACGATATGGGTTACTCTCGTGGAGGAAATATCGTCTCTTCGTTTATGCATGATAGCTAATGGAAGTTTTAACCTTTCAGCATACTTACCTGCCAAAGTTGCTCTACCTACATCTGGACTTACAATAATCGCATTTGATAAATCAGATTTTAAGAGATGATTGCAAAGAATTGGGATTGCAGAAATTGGATCAACAGGTATATTAAAAAAGCCCTGGATGGCTGGACTGTGAATATCAATAAATATAACTCTTGAGGCACCTTGTTGTTCAATTAAATTAGCTATTACTCTGGCACTGATTGCTTCTCGCCCTTTTGACATTCTTTCTTGCCTGGCATAAGGGAAATAAGGGATTATGACATTAATTTTATTGGCACTCGCACGTCTAAATGCATCCAAATATAGTAAAAGTTCAAATATAGAATCATTTACAGGTCTGGTGATGGACTGTATAAAGAACACATCATGTTCGCGCACAACTTCATTCAAAATTACGTGAATTTCAGAGTCTGGTAAGAAAGTAGAAGTCACATCCCCCAGCTTTAAATCTAATTCTGTGGCAATCTCTTGAGCTAATTGAACAAATCGAGAACCAGAAAATATGTGCAAAGGATGGCTAGACATAAATAAATCCTTATAATAAAGAATTGGAATGATGATTGAATTATAAATGAGAAATGATGCTTTTCGTTTAAT
>JACZIY010000031.1 GCA_014860845.1 Anaerolineaceae bacterium | reverse complement strand
ATTATATGATGGACTATGATGGGAAATTTGGTGCATTGCACTTGGAGATTAGAAATCTACACTATTTTGAAAAATTAATCTGGAGAAAAGTTCGCCAGAAGTGCATTGCACCTTGCGTTAAAAAATCCGAACTTGGATTTCCTCCTCATCGATCGTTCGGAGTCCATCAGAAGGATTTGGATATTGTTCTTACTGACTGCCTATTGCTTTTTGAATCCTGTGGAAGATGATGATTTGATAGCATTTACAGGATTATTCTTTCTACTCATCACCCGCAACGATCGATTCTATCGATAAACCAATGAATGGATAGCCAGTAGCGCGAAGGATGTTGTCTCCGTGTTGGTATCACCCAGAGGATTCAGATTCTCATCATAGCGTGTGAGGAAACCGCCATTTTTATCCAGCATTTTGAGTAAGATATCAAGAATTATTTCTTCCTCATGCAGTATCATATTCGCATTACGAGCGGTATAAATTGCCAGAGCCAGTTTGTAGGTATCGTAAGAACCATTGAAAGCCTTATCCCTGAAACCTTTCCCGTCGAACATTCCCATGGTTTTCATAATTAGTTCTTGAGCAATGGCTTTAATATCAAGATTAACATGATTCAATGCCACCATAAAACCCAGATTGGCATACTCCTGCCAGTCCTCATATCGGTTATCGGACACATGTTTTTCAGTCCAGATCTCCGCATCGCCAATCTTAGTGATAAGAACTGCATCTGGAACCCTGGGTGGCATATAAACCACGTGCCCCATTACCACCTCAATGAAATTATTCTCAAAATCCCCATAATCATCAAGGTTCTGGAGGATCATTCTGCGGGTATCCTTATAACCGAATTGAGAGAAGGTATAACTAGCCAGAGCATTGTCATTGGTCAACCAATACCTGTTGGGTGCTACCACCGGGGATTCGCGCAGAAGTCCTAACTCGGGATTGATTTGATCGTTCAGGTAAACCAGACCATTGTGGATTACAGCTCGCATGCTGGTGGGAGGAGGGAAGTAAAATGAGATGATTTGGAAGAGTATTATTATAGAAACAATAAAAACATAAAATATCAGCAGGACAACAAGTAATCTGGAAATCGAGAATTTGTGTTTCATCGGGAAAAATCATCCAGAGTACTAACTTAGCAATTTCATATGCTATTATTCTTTTTACCGCTGAACGAGCGGAAGATAAATTGGTAATACTTCTATCAACTGAATTTGTACAAGGCTGTCAAAACTCCCATAGGGGAATCCATACACCTTATAACCTACTCCATCTGTTACTGGAAACATATCAATATATCCCAAATTCACCCCAAAAAGGCTGTTAGTGGCAAAACAGAAATCATGAGTATCTCCACTACAAATGGGAAAGCTAAGTTCAAAGTGGTTCAAATCGGCATGGCGGGCTAACATACCTACACCATTATTTTCTCCGCCATCAGAAGTATCCAGCGCAGAAGAACCAGTAATATTAACAAAATAAGCATCGCCCACAAACGGAGAAATCGGAATAATGGACACTTTGTTTTCACCAACTTCAAAAAGCAAACCACTGTTGTTGTCATCAAATCTAAACTGCAAAGTATCCCCATACAAACCGTAATAAGGTGTTGTGATTGAGGTGAATTCATCATCGGCGATCGTAAAACCAAAATACAGGTTGGAAAAATCCTGCATTATATACAGGGTTCCAGATATTTCGGGATCCGTATTTTGCAGGATGGACGTGTAAGAATCGGCTGTAGCCCACTCTGATGGGTCTACATATCCATCGATGGTTGGAACGCCGAAGCCAGCAGTGAGAACCGGTACAGGTTCAGCGGTCACGATATTCGTCGAGCGGGAGAGAATAGCCAGGATGCCAACCGATGTGACAGATACAATGCAAACAATAATAGTTAAGAGCTTAATCTGTTTCCGGAATGAAAAAAACATCTTATCCTCCTTAAAATATTCAATTGTCATCATGAAGCAGGAATGGGTACGGGGCTTCGCGATGTAATCTATCACCAATCAATACTAATACTATACACAATTTGGTATCCAGTTGCAATTAGAAAATTCTGTCGCCACCTTTGATAAAACAAAACCGGGTAACACCAGAGTTTGGGCAACGACGAAGTTGGGTAACCACGAGGATTGCCGCTTCACGTGTTCTCATCCTGTAAATCCTACAAAAATCCATCCATCACTTAATTACGAATTCAATAACCCTCCGATAATACAAATTCCTATCCTGCAAATCCCAGTTCAGACTTTTTTTATCATACCCGAACGGTAGTATCTTGAATTCTTTCCAATGATCTTGTATAATTGAGTAAGGAATACAATGAAATCTATGTATTCAAGGAGATGATAATGGAGCTTGCAAAAATAACCAGCAAAGGACAAATAACCTTACCGATCAGTATTCGCCGTGCTTTACGACTCAAAGATGGTGATAAAGTAGCCTTTATTGAGAAAAATGGTCAATTCGTACTGGTCAACCCGGTGCTGTTAGCTATTCGCGAAGTCCAGGAAGCCTATGATGGGGAAGCTGAAAAACTTGGACTGAAAGATATGGACGATGTGGTTGATATGGTGAAAGAATTCCGCGAAGGCAGGAAAAAAGATTAAATGCGGGTGATGCTGGATACAAATGTTTTGATCTCCCTGTTTTTATTACAGGTGATAAAGACTTCCTGGAGGTGGGAATCGACAAA
>JACZIY010000280.1 GCA_014860845.1 Anaerolineaceae bacterium | reverse complement strand
CGAACTGGTGAGTTTGCTCCAGCACATACGGCATCTGCCATAAACTTACCCGGAACCCCATCTCTCTCAACTTGGCAAACATCTTCTCTGGATCAGGGAATCGTTCGGATGAGAAAGTCCAGTCACATGCCCATTCATCCTCAAACCAACCGGCATCAATATGGATCACATCGCAGGGAACTTCCATCTCTCGGAGTAGCTTTGCCACCTTCATCACCTGATCTTGTGAGTAATAGGACCACCGAGACATCCAGACCCCGAAAGACCACTTTGGCAACATCACAGGTTTACCAGTCAAATCAGTATACGCTCCCAAGATGTGTTTGAAATCTGGTCCGTAGAAGAAATAGTAGTCAATGAGATCGCTCTGAATCGCAATTTGATGTGTGCAGGTCTCCCGAGTACCGATCCAGTGAGTAATTGGTCGGTGTTCATTAATGAACACACCATATCCCTGTGTGCTCATAAAGAAAGGTATTGGTTTGTACGTGCGGCCAGAAGTATTGCCATTGCCTTCGAATGACCACTGGCCAACGGTCTTCCCCATTTTGTCAACAGTATCGAAGCGCTCGCCCAGCCCGTAAATTGCTTCGCCTGGGAAGAGAGAAAAATTCTCAACTCCATAATTCTGACGGGATTTCCCATCATAGATGAATCCCATAGGATAGGAATCCAGAGCATTCGCAAATTCGTTCTTGGTTTTGCTGCCTGATTCAGCAATCAACTCCCCCTCCGAATTGAATACCTCAATGCGGAAGTCCTGCTTATAGATATCCAGACTTATCCTGGATGTTCGGATCTGATAGTATCCATCATGTTCCATGATCTCAATGGACTGATTCGCCTCCTGAATATCACCAACAACCATAGGAGTCGGATTTTCTGGAACACTACTGCCTGCTGCCAACCGAACCCGATAAACATCAGCCCTTAAGAAATCCAGTTGCAAAGTCATTAGCTGGTATGGAGTACTGTCATCTACCCGGTAGGTATGTTGGATCCCATCTGCCTCGTCATCCAAAACCTGATAAATATCGTAGCCTTTGGCTTCAAAAGTGAAGCTGTTTCCTGATTGGTTCACTAACTTTGTACGAAGCACACAACTGGCTTTGCGCCCTTTGTTGCGTCTCAGGAAAGATTGCGCATACTGGAAGGGTCTCGCTTCCAAATCAAGGGGATGGTCACTATAGCCGTAATATACATTCGGCATGTTCTCGGAAAAGAGAGACTTGGTGAAAGTGCTAAATGGATAACGGACCAGTTGTTTAAGAAAGACACGAAGCGACTGACCCTTGTCGACTTTGGTGCGAATCCCCTCTGGATGACGGTTGATTTCCTCAATGAGGATCTTGTGCTCTGGATTCATATCGTACTCCTTAACCTTGTCCGTAATCTTGTAAAGCCCGATTCTGGGCGGTGAGATTTTCGTGTGGTGTGTTTATGGGGACCTCGCAGCCAGCAGCACAAATGCTACGCATCCCGCCAGCATTGAGATTAGCTAATGTTGCCCGATAAACTTCTTCAGGTGTTCCCTGCAGCAAAACGGCAACCGGATCAACGTTCCCGCAGAAGGAAACCTGGTCACCGAATTGGTTTACTGCTGCAGACATATCTACCATCCAATCGAGATCAATGATTTTTGCCCCGCTGGCAACCATATCCGGCAATATCTTGTTCGTATCCCCGCAGATGTGTAAACGGCCAATGCCCCCTGCATTGTGAACCTCAGAAAACACTTTCTGTTCATAGGGGAGAGCGAATCGACGGTACATGGCAGGAGAGATCTGAGAGGCAGCGGCATCGCCCAGGCCGATGATGTCAGCCCCGGCTTCCAATTGAGCCAGGGAAAATTGAACGGAAAGCTCACCACACATCTCCAATAGCACCTTAACCCATTCAGGACGCTGGATGAGGTCCATCATCAGGTTCGTCATGCCCCGCAAGTCAACAGCTTCCGCCAGTGCACCTTCCACCCACCCCATGATTGGGACTTCACCCCCAACTTTCTCACGCAACGATCGGACCGCTTCCAGTCTGTCCCTCATCCGTGGGCTGCTATATGGATTGGGGATTTTTAGCAAGGAAAGATCTTCAGGTTTTTCTAACAAGGGTTTGGTATTGATTGGCAAACTGTTTTCGGGGAAGATAACATCCAATCCAAAATCTACTGCTTCTCTATAAGGATCGGAGATTGCCTGGACGATATCTGACTCGAAATCATCCAACATGACCAGGTTAGCTTCAACCAACACCCGATAATCCTGATAATAACGCTCTAGAGGTTGGCCAATATGATCGGCAGCAAAAGTCATATAAATATTGAAGTTTGGCGGACGGTCAACCGGCTGGCCTTGCAACCTTGCCAATACTCTCTGATAGGAATTCATCACGGCCCCCTTTTTATAAACGGCAACCGTTATCCATAAAAGCTTCAAAAATTAGCTTTTGGCGCTCAACAGGAAGTTGAATATCCCAGGGTTGAGGATAGTGTTTGGCAATAAATCCTCCGTTGAATCTTGGGATTTGGTACGCTTCAACCATCTCAGCGACCTCACGACGGATTTCACCATTCGTGACTTCTTCCTTGGAGGCCCATTGGATATCTACACAATTCCACATACAGATCTTCCCACCAAGTGCTTCGATCAATTTTTGATGACCCATCAATCTGGGTTGATCAAATTGAACCACATCCACCCCCATTTCAATCATATCGGGGAACATATCTGAGATATAGCCGCAATTGTGCCAAATGAAGTGAATAGACCTTTCATGACAGGCATTGATGATGCGCTGATAATACGGTTTGTAAAATTCTCGAAAGGTATCAATTTTCATTTGCATACTACTCTGCAGCCCCCAATCTTCTGCTGTAAGGAAACCATGTATACCACCAATCTGATGATAGGCTTCCACAGCCTGAATGGTCATCTCTGTTAGTTTATTCAAAAGACGATGTAATCCATCTGGCTGAAGATAGGGCGCCATCATTAATTCCTCAAAACCCATCAGAGAACGCATTGTCTCATACATGTAAATCGGATTCCAACTTACCATATACTTCTTCGCAATATTCCCTAAGCGCACTAAAGGCCAAATTGCTTTTATCCCTTTAATCGCATTTGGAAATTTATAGCTATCGAATTTAGATAAGTCTTTTAGGGGATAGTCAATGGGATGGTCCCAAAATCGGCCTGTTACTTCTCTTCTCACACCCCAATTATCCTCATAGATTTCTCCTTTTTCCCGGCTTCCACGGTTATCGGATGATTCTGAAAGCGGCCCAATTATAGCGATATCTGCTGCATTCGGGTGAAAAAGGAAGTAATAAGGTATCCGCGGCGGGTTATCAAACTCGATCGCTCGCCTCACTATTTCCTGGCTGCTCATCCCCCTTGGGGCAGGTTCTGGTTTCAAGGTAAGTAAACTGGCCAGGATATAAGATTCTTCTCTAACTTGGTTTTTAGACTTATTCATCACAATTCGTTT